>DASUYB010000069.1 GCA_036377595.1 Longimicrobium sp.
GTACTGGACCTTGTAGACCGGGTTCTTGTCGCTCTGGTCCAGCGCCAGGTCGATGTCGAAGGTGAGCTGGGCCTCGGCGCGGCGCATCAGGAAGAAGTAGCGCGCCACGTCCACCCCCACCTCGTCGTACAGCTCGCGCAGGGTCACGTAGTCGCCCGCGCGCTTGCTGAACTTGACCTCCACGCCGCCGCGCAGCGCCAGCACCATCTGGTGCAGCACGTACTCGGGATAGCCGGCGGGGAGCCCCAGCGCCTGCAGCCCGGCGCGGACGCGGGCCACGGTGCCGTGGTGGTCGCTCCCCTGCACGTTCACCACGCGGTGGAAGCCGCGCTCCCACTTCGACAGGTGGTAGGCGACGTCGGGGAGGAAGTAGGTCGGGTGGCCGGTCCCCTTCACCATCACCCGGTCCTTGTCGTCGCCGAACTCCGTCGTGCGGAGCCAGACGGCGCCGTCCTTCTCGTAGACGTATCCCGTCTCGCGCAGCCGGCGGATCGTCTCCTCCACCTGCCCCGAGGTGTAGAGCGACGACTCCAGGAAGAACTCGTCGAAGTGCACGCGGAAGCCGTCGAGGTCGCGGTTCTGCTCGGCCCGGAGACGGGCGACGGCGAAGCGGCGCATCTCGTCCATCGCCGCGTCGCTCTCGTCGCCCTTCCAGCGCGCGCCGTGCTCGGCCACCAGTTCGCGCGCGATCTCGCGGACGTACTCGCCGTGATAGCCGTCGTCGGGGAAGGCGGCGCCGCCGCCCAGCTCCTGCTGGTAGCGCGCCCAGACGCTGCGGGCCAGGCGCATGATCTGCTCGCCTGCGTCGTTGTAGTAGAACTCGCGGTGCACGCGCCACCCGGCCCACGCCAGCAGCTCGCTCACCGCGTCGCCCAGCGCGGCCTGGCGGCCGTGGCCGATGTGCAGCGGCCCCGTGGGGTTGGCCGAGACGAACTCCACCATCACCGCCCTGCCGGCGCCGTCGTCCGACCGGCCATAGGCGTCGCCGGCGGAGAGGATCGACGCCAGCCCGGCGGCCAGGTAGTCGGTCGCCAGGCGGAAGTTGATGAAGCCGGGCCCCGCCACCTCCACCGCGCGCACGCCGGCAGCCGCCGCGTCGATGCGCTGCGCCAGCTCGTCGGCGATCTGGCGCGGCGCCTTCCGCAGCGGCTTGGCCAGCGTGAGGGCGACGTTGGTGGCCCAGTCGCCATGGTCGGGGTTGCGCGGGCGCTCGAGGGCAATGGGGTGGCCCTCGTCCACCCCCATCTCGCGCAGCACGCGCCGGAGCTCGGCCTGCAGCTGGTCGGTGGCCATCACTCCGCCTTCGGCGCGGGCTTGCTCTCGCTCTTCGCCGCCGGCTTCGAGTCCGACACCGGCTTCGCGTCGGACTTCGTGTCGGATGAAGAAGACGAGCCGCCCTTGTCGGCCTCGGCGGCCTTCTTGTAGCCCTCGCCGCGATAGTCGGTGATGTAGAAGCCGCTTCCCTTGAACAGCAGCCCGGCGCCGGCGGACAGCAGGCGCTGCGACGAGGCGCCGCAGCTCGGGCACTCGGCCACGGGCTCGTCGCTCATCTTCTGGAACTTCTCGAACTCGGTCCCGCACTCGGGACAGCGGTAATCGTAGGTCGGCATGGTCGTGCTGGTACGTCGGCCAATCCAGTGCGAATCGGTCGCAAACCCGAGAAAGCTAACCCTCCGCTGCAACCGCTGCAACGGAGGGAGGATGCGTTTTGTCCTGTCCCGCGGTCGCGCAGAGATCGAAGGATGCGACTGAAGTCGCGGCTACGACGACACGCAGTCCGCCTTCGCGGACTCCATCCGGCGCGAGGGTCGATCTCGTGCTTCTACGCCACGCCCGCGGCGACCTTCTGCGGGGAGAACGCGGCGTCGAGGATCATCTCCTCGTCGCCGGGGTCGTTCCAGCCGCCGCCTACGGGGTCGCCCCACTCCACGTGCGTCTCGCCGACGATGAAGGGCTGCATCCAGAACAGCCGCGTGCCGTAGCGGCAGCGCGCCTCGGCGATCAGCACCGGACCGTCGGCGTTCTCGGCCTCGAAGGCCAGGAGCAGGCAGTCGGGCTTCTTGGTGGCCGCGAACCGCGCGATGGCGCCCGACAGCACGTCGGGCGACACGCCGCCGTATCCCGAGGGAACGGGAATGCCGAGGGTGCGGAACTCGGGCGTGGCGTGCCCCGGGCGCTCGTGCACGCTCCGGATGCGGGGAGGAGTGTCACTGCCGTCCATTCGGGAACGGCTGAGGTCATCGCGGACTTCGTCCAGCAGGCGCGTGGCGAACCCCAGCACGCGCTCCATCTGGTGGATCCTGCTTCGAGGCACTGCAATCTCCCTGCATCCCTGCCATGCACGTCACGACGGATTAGGCACGCTCTCCGGCCCGCCCGACCCGTCCCCCCGCCACCGTCCGGAAGGATGCATATCGGCTGCCATGAGCACGCGCTCAGCACCCCATGCACGCATCGTTCCCAAACGTTTCCGTGCGGGTCAAGTTGTTCTTGGAAGATGAGTTAGATGGAGATGCAACAAACTGCAGTTTTCGCTCCGGCGGGATCCTTGCCGGCGGAACAGATGGTGGGCGGAGAACGTGCCGGAAGGAGGATCTGGAGATCAGGGAGAGTGCCGTCAGGCGCGGCGGCGGGCGGCCTCCTCCACGGCGCGGCGGAGGCGCGGCCAGACGCCGGTGGCGTAGCGCAGGAAGTTGGCGCGCTCGTCGGGAAGCTCGGCCAGGAACGCCCAGGCGCTGAGCGAGCCCTTGCGCGCGTTGCAGGCCTTGCAGGCGGTGACGAGGTTGCCCTCGGAGTTGTCGCCGCCGCGCATGCGTGGCTGCACGTGGTCCAGCGACAGCTGCTCGGGCGGGTAGACGCCGGCGCAGTACACGCAGCGGAACCCGTCGCGCGCGAACACCCGGTCCCGTACCCTGAGGTCGGCGCCGTTCGCGTCTCCCTGCCCCATCATCATCATGCAGCCGCTTCTCCGTTCGGGTGAATCGCCGGGCCGCAACTTTCGCACGCGGTGTCCCGTAGTCCGCTCACGGATGTCCCACCCGTTCGATGGAGACGCGAGATGAACGTGGGTGACGGCCTCGAGTTCCTCGGCAACCTGGGCGCCTTCTGGCGCTTCGTGTTCTCCGCCAGGTTCCGCGGGACCTGGCTGAACAAGTTCGCCAGGGCGCGCCGCTTCGACCGATTCATGATGGCGGTGGAGGGCGCCGTCGCCACGTTCTGCGGCGTGATCCTGCCTGTGGCCGTGCTCGTCCGCATCGCGGCCTGAATCACACCCCTGCCGGTAGAACTTGATTTCACGCAGAGTCAGCAGGGTCCAGCGGTTTGTTGACTGCTTACCCTGCTGACTCTGCGTGAGCCCTTCTTTTCGAGATCTCGATCCCCCCGCTACTCCTTCTCGACCACGTACCCCGCGCCCGAGAGCTTGCCGACGATCTCGTCGACGTGGTCGCGGCCGCGCGTCTCCAGCGTCAGCGCAATCTCGGCCTCGGTCACCCACACCTCGCCGTGGCCGCGGCGGTGCTCGAGGGAAACGATGTTCGCGCCGCTCTCGGCCAGCGCCGCCGTGAGGGCGGCCAGCGCGCCGGGACGGTCCTTCACGCGCACGTTCAGGTGCGCCATCCGCCCGTCCTTCAGCAGCCCGCGCTCGATGATGCGCGACACCAGCGTCACGTCCACGTTCCCGCCGGAGAGCAGCATCACCACGTTCTTCCCCACCAGCCCGCCCAGGTGCCCGTAGACCGCGGCCGCCACCGACGCCGCCGCGGCGGGCTCGGCCACCGTCTTCTCGCGCTCCAGCAGCAGGAGCACGGCCGACGAGATCTCCTCCTCGTCCACCGCCACCAGCTCGTCCACGTAGCGCTCGATCAGCCCGAAGGTCGTCTCGCCTACCACGCGCACCGCGATCCCGTCCGCGATGGTGTCCGCCGGCGGGATGGTGACGCGGCGGCCGGCCTCGCGCGCCTTCAGCGCCGCGGGAAGCACGGACGACTCCACGCCGACGACGCGCACGCCGGGGCGCGTCTCCTTGATGGCCATCGCGATCCCCGAGATCAGCCCGCCGCCGCCCACGGGGACCACGACGACGTCCATCTCCGGGCACTGCTCCAGCAGCTCGAGGCCGATGGTGCCCTGCCCCGCGATCACCGTCTCCATGTCGAAGGGGTGGATCAGCGCCTGCCCCTCGGCCTCGCGGATCTCCAGCGCGCGCGCCATGGCCTCGTCGTACACCGAGCCGTGCAGCACCACGCGCGCGCCGTAGCGCCGGGTGTTCGTCACCTTGATCAGCGGCGTGCGCTCGGGCATCACGATGGTGGCGGGGATCCCCAGCCGCTGCGCGTGGAAGGCGACGCCCTGCGCGTGGTTTCCCGCGCTGGCCGCGATGACGCCGCGCTGCCGCTGGTCTTCGGGAAGCGAGAGCATGCTGTTCAGCGCGCCGCGCTCCTTGAACGAGCCGGTGCGCTGCAGGTTCTCGAACTTGAAGAACGCCGTCCCCCCGAACATCTCGCCGAAGGCCTCGCTCGGTGTGCAGGGGGTCAATACCAGCCGTCCGCCGATCCGCTCGCGGGCGGCGTGGATGTCGTCCAGTCGCAGCATCGACACGATGGAAAGATGGAGACGGGAAAGTTGCCGGATCGTACGTGAGGTGATAACCTCTCCGCTCGCGGCGGGCAAGGAGCCGGCCGGATCTTCGCCGCTCCGCACCGACCGTGACCGACGCCCGCATCGCCGCGCTCGAAGCCGCCCTGGCGTCGCGGCCGCCCTTCCGCGCCCCGCCCGAAGCGGCCGCCGCGCGCGCCGCCGTGGCGCTCCTGCTGCGGGTGGGCGGCGAGGGGGTGGAGCTGCTGCTGATCCGCCGCGCCGAGCGCGAGGGCGACCCCTGGTCGGGGCACATGGCGCTCCCCGGCGGCCGCCGCCAGGCGGAGGATGCCGACATGCAGGCCACCGCCGCCCGCGAGACGCGCGAGGAGGTGGGGATCGACGTTTCCACCGGCCGCCTGCTGGGCGAGCTGGACGAGCTGGCGCCGCGCTCGGCGCGAATCCCCAGCATCGTGGTGTCGCCCTTCGTCTACCACGTGGCCGGCGACGCGGAGGCCGCGCCGAACCACGAGGTGCAGGAGGCGGTGTGGGTGCGCGTCGGCGAGCTGCTGCACCCCGACGCGGCGGCCGAGTACCTGCACGAGCTGGCCGAGGGAAAGACGCTCACCTTCCCCGCCTTCGACGCGCGCGGCTACGTGGTGTGGGGGATGACGCACCGCATCCTCACCGGCTTCCTGGAGCTGTACGCGCAGGCCGCCGGCGAGGGCGCCAGCTGATCCGCCGCTGGCCTGTTTTGGCCGGAGGGTTGCGTAGACACCGTCGCCCTGGGACATTGTGGACGACGCGGGTGAATGCGGTAAACGGCGGCCGCGCGCGGGGCCGGATTGATGCAGCAGATTTGCAGGTGACGGACGAAACCATGCCGGGGCCCATGCCAGGAGAAGCGTTCACGCTGCAGCTGACCCCCCGCCAGGCCGAGGCGCTCCGCGCGCTGGCCGCGCTCGAGGAGCTGCCGCCCGAGGTCTACGCCGCCGAGGTGCTGGTGAAGCACCTCTACCACGCGTACACTCCCCAGGCCGCCGCGCGCGCCGCCGGGTTCCCGCCCCCGGCCGGCGCGCAATAGGCCGGCCGATCATCATCCCACACGGCTTCATCGCGATGGAAACCAGCTCGTACGACTTTCTCAAGCGCCTCCTTGACGCCCCCGGCCCGTCGGGGTTCGAGACCGAGGCCGCGCGCGTGTGGCGCGCCGAGGCCGAGGCGTTCGCCGACGCCGTGGACGTGGACGTGGCGGGAAACAGCGCCGCGACCGTCGGCGCCGGGCGGCCGCGGGTGATGCTGGCCGGCCACGTCGACGAGATCGGCGTGATGGTCACGCACGTGGACGACGACGGCTTCCTGTACGTGGACGGGATCGGGGGATGGGACCCGCAGGTGCTGATCGGGCAGCGCATCCGCTTCCTCACCCGCGGCGGCCACGTGGTGGGGGTGATCGGGAAGAAGCCGATCCACCTGATGAAGCCGGACGAGAAGGAGAAGGCGGCCAAGCTGCAGGACCTGTGGGTGGACGTGGGCGCGAAGGACCGCGCCGCGGCGCTCGAGCGCGGGATCCGCGTGGGCGACCCCGGCGTCGTCGACTGCACGCTCGTCGAGCTGGGCGGCGGGATGATCGCCTCGCGCGCGGTGGACAACCGCATCGGCGCGTTCGTGGTGCTCGAGGTGCTGCGCGCGCTCGCGCAGGGCGATCCCCCCTCCGCCGAGGTGATCGCCGTGGCCACCACGCAGGAGGAGATCGGCTACCACGGCGGCGGCGCGCGGGTGAAGGCGTTCGCGCTCGATCCGCAGATCGCCATCGCGGTCGACCTCACCTTCAGCAGCGACGCGCCGGGGATCGAGAAGAAGCAGGTGGGCGAGCACAAGCTGGGAAGCGGCCCGGTGCTGGCGCGCGGCTCCGCCATCCACCCGCTGATGTTCGAGCGGCTGGCCGAGACGGCGGAGCGCGAGGGGATCCCCTTCACCCTCCAGGCGCAGCCGCGCTTCACCTCCACCGACGCCGACGCAATCTACCTGCAGCGCGCCGGCATCCCCACCGCGGTGGTCTCCATCCCCAACCGCTACATGCACTCGCCCAACGAGGTGGTGGCGCTCGAGGACATCGACGCCACGATCAGGCTCATCGCCGCCTTCTGCCACGGCCTGCGCGAGGGCGACGAGTTCATCCCGCGGTGACGCATGGCCGGGGATCGGCGGGAGAAAAGAGCCACGGGGAACAGGGGAACGTTCCCGGTGGCTCTTCGTCTTTCGCGCGATCGGGCCGGCCCCCTCCCATCGCGAAAAGGCCCGGTGGGCGACCTGCCGCCGGGCCCCTTCGCCTCGACCTGCCCGCGACGTTCAGGCGCGCGGAGCCGCCACGGCGCGCACCAGCACGCGCCTGATGCGGGTCGGCGCCGCCGCCCGCGGGCGCCCTCCCAGGCCCTCGGGAACGAAGGTCACCATCAGGTGGCTCCCCGTCACCCGCGCGCCGGCGGTGCGGGTCAGGTCGGTGATGTCGGCCGCCACCGTGTAGCCGTTGGCGGCGGCGGCGCGGTCGTGCCTCAGTTTGGAGATGATCTCGAAGAAGTCCAGCGTGCCGATGTAGGCGGGGTGCGGGTTTTCGGGGTCGAGCGTACGGGGGGCCTCGCCCGGCGCCAAGCCCAAGTAGATGTGGTACGCCACCCCCGGGTTCCGGTCCACGCGGATCCCCTCCAGCCGCAGCTCGATGCGGCGGCCGGCGCCCCCGGCGCTCAGCGCCTCGCGCAGCCCGCCGCTCACCGCCAGCTCCACGCTCACCGGGGCGCTTCCCAGCGTGGCTCCCTGCGCCGCCACGGCCATCGGCTCGACCGCGCTCAGCGGCGGCAGGTGCGGCGCCGAGAGCACGAGCTGCCGGCGCACGATCCGGAGGCTGGTGCACTGGTAGACGGGGAGCGCGTCGTAGCGGTAGTTGAGCTGGGCGACGATGTCCAGGATCTGCGCGCCTTTCAGCGTCACCTGCACCGGCGTGCCGGTGCTGCTCACGTCGAAGAAGGTGAACGCCGTGTTCATCCACGTGCTGTTGCCGGTGGGGTTGGCGCGGCCGCCGCCCAGCGCCAGCCACCCCTCCCACAGACGGTCCACGTTGCAGTGGTGGGTCCAGAAGAGCGGGTCCTGCGCGGCGGTGTTGGGGTCGCCCATCCACCCGCCCACGCTGGAGTGCACGCGGTTGTGCGGCACCAGCTCCAGCTGCCCGTACACGCTGGCGAAGTGGGTGGGCACCGACACGATGCCGCCTCCGAAGCTGGACGAGGGCGGCTGCCCCGTGGCGGGAAGGAAGGGGATGAGCGAGTACGCCGTGCAGTGGTCTACCGAGCTGACCGGGAGCTCGGCGCCGTCGTTGATCCCGGGGCCGCGCTGCGACACGTACAGCGAGTTGGAGGTCGAGGCCGGGTTGCGGTACGGCGTGGGGATGGCGCGGTTGGCGTTGGGCTCGTACGGCCAGTACGGCTGTACGAGCTTCTGGCTGGACGAGGCCGCGCGCAGGATGCGGTCGAAGTAGTACAGGTACATGCGGTGCCAGCTCAGGAAGAAGTAGCTCCCGTGCTGGCAGGTGTTCCACGCGGTGTACGAGCCGCTGGCGTAGGTGCCGTGGATGGCGGCCTGGTACGCCCAGCTCAGGGGATTGGTGGACGGCCGGGACTGCATGGCCGTCACCGCCTTCCGCAGCTCGTCGATCTCGGCGGAGGTGAAGGAGTTGATGCTCCTGCGCACCCACACCGTCTGCTCGGTCTCCCACGGCCGCGGCTGGGCTTCGAGCTCGCTCAGCACGCTTCCCGAAAGGGCCACGGCGGCGGCCGTCTTCAGGAAGTCGCGGCGCTCCATTTTCCTGGTGTCGGCCATGTTGCGTCTCTCCATTGTGGGGGTGTTGGTGTGGACCAGGGGTGAGCGTCCACGGGGAAGTGGGAAGCCGATGAATCGGGGCCTGCCGGCGGCCGGGCGAGCAGGAAAACGGATCGCGGTCGCGGATTACCGGCGCGTGTTACAGTCTGGCGTAGCAGGAACCATGGTGGTGCATCATAGGCACGCTTTCTTCCGGCCACCCGCCACCACCTACGCGATACCGCTCTTGTTCCGCCATGCCCACGCGCTTGTGCGTCGATGCAGCGGGACGAGGACGGTCACACCCGGTACAACGGGAGCGCCACAGACTCTGGTTGGCGCGCGCGGCGTTGAGAGATCCTCGGAATGCACCACCGACTGCCGGATCTGGTATCATCATCCATACGCAGGGCCCGGCGAGCACCACGCCCGCCGGGCCCTTCGGGTTTTTCGGATTCCGCCGCGGAGCTAGCCCCGGCCCGGGACGGGGCGCAGGACGACGCGCGCGATGCGGGCGGACGCCGCGGGCGCGCTGCGACCGCCGCCGGGGAGCTCGTTGCCTTCGGGGACGAGCGTCACCGTGAACCGGCTGCCGGCCAGGGCGCCGCGCGCCGCCAGCGCCCGCACGGCGGGGGTGACCTCGGCGGCCACCGTGTAGCCGCGCCGGGCCGCCGCCGGGCCCTGCGACAGGTGCGAGACGATCTCGTAGAAGTCGAGCGTGGCCAGGTAGTGCGCGTCTTCCGGGCCCCGCGCTCCGGGGTCGGCGGCGGGCGGAAGGTTGAGGTATACGTGGTAGGCGAGCCCGGGGTTGCGTTCCACGGACACCCCCTCCAGGCGCAGTTCGAAGCGCTGCTGCCGCGGTGACGCCAGCGCGGCGCGGAGCGCCGAGGCCGGGAGCACCACGCGCGTGGCCGTGCTCCCCAGCCTTACGGGCGACGTGGAGGCGGCCAGCGGCTCGCCCGCGCGGGGTGCCGGGAAGAACGGTGCGGTGAGCACGCGCTGCTCCTGCGGCTCGGTGACGGCGGGGGGGAGATCGTCGTTCCCGCGCGGCGCTACGGCCTGCTCGCCGGCCGCGGGCGGGACGCGGGCGTCCAGCTCGCGCCCGGCGCATCCCAGCAGGGCGAGACCGGCGGCGGCCGCGGCGGCCCGCATGGCTTCCCGGCGTCTCATC
>DASUYB010000070.1 GCA_036377595.1 Longimicrobium sp.
GACGCGGAGGGGCTTGGCTGGCTCCTCCGCGTCTCCGCGCCTCCGCGTGAGAAATCTTTTCGTTGGGCGTGGGGTGCGCTCCTTGCGGCGATGGGACAATCCTTCGACACACCCACCCTCAACGAGGAGATCCCCATGGCGATGATGGACGAGCTGGTGGGCCAGATCGCGCAGCGCACCGGCATCCCCGCCGACAAGGCGCGGGAGGCGGCGCGCACGGCGGTGGAGTTCCTGGACTCGCGCCTTCCCGCGCCGGTCGGCGGCAACCTTGCCAAGCTCGTGCAGGGCGGCGGCGCCGGTGGCGGCGGGATGCCCGACCTTGGCGACCTGCCCGGCGGCCTCGGAGGGATGTTCGGCGGGAAGTGAGGAGCGGGCGAAAGACCGCAACGGAAAGGTCTCACGCAGAGTCAGCAGGGTTAGCAGCCAACAGCAGCTGTTCACTGCTGACTCTGCTAACTCTGCGTGAGAAAAAAAGATCGGCCGAGGCCGCGCGTCAGATCGCGTAGAGCGCGCGGTCGAGCAGGCGGACGAAGGTGTTCGTCTCGCGCAGCCAGTGGATGGGGTGCAGCCAGGCGCCCGAGGAGTGCGCGAACAGCCCGGTGATCGTCGCCGACGCCTCGACCTGCGGCGGGAGCATCGACATCAGCCGCAGCGTCTCGCTAAAGGGGATCAGCCGGTCCTGCCTGCCGTGGCTCAGCACGATGCGCGCGTGCAGGTGCGGGAGGTGCGGCCGCGGGTCCAGCCCCGGATCGTGCTCCAGCGCCGCGGCGGTGAAGCGCGCCGCGATCTCCCGCGCGGCGTCGAGGTCCACCGACACGTCCGTCTTCGGCGCGATCGCCGCCCACACGCGCCGCTCGTCGGCCGAGAAGTCGCGCGACAGCTCGTCCTTCATCGCGTCGTAGTGCGGGCCCCACGCCCACTCGCCGCGGCGGCCGGCCTCGATCGCCAGCTCAAGTGCGGCCTGCGCGACGCGCTCCATCCCGCGGTACTCGTCCAGCAGCGTCAGGTAGTTGCCGACCACGATCCAGCGCCCGTACGGGTCGGGGTCGACCGTGTAGCGCTCGCCCTGCCACTCGTGCTCGCCGGTGAACAGGCACCGCAGCATCCGCCCCAGGTCGCAGTATCCCCCGAAGCCCACGACGGCGTTCAGGTGGCCGCGCATGGCCGGATCTCCCGACGCCATCAGCACCTGCGTGGCGCCGAAGGAGAAGCCGACGGCCCCCACGCCGCCGGGCTGCACGCCGTGCCGGCCCTCCAAGTCGAGCACGCCGGCCTCCACCGTCTCGCGCGCGGCCTCCACGTCCAGCCGCAGCTCGCGCCACGGGGGGACGTCGGGGACGAGCACGACCGCGCCCGAAGCGGCCAGCGAGCGCACGAAGCGCATCATCGCCAGGTGGCGGCGGCCGGGGACGGTGAGGCCGTGCAGCACCACCCATCCCGGCGCGGGATCACGCCGTCCTGGCGGGAGATACAGCGTGGCCTCGCGCGCCTCGCCGCGGACGCGCACCGTCGTCTCCACCTCGCGGATGCCGCGCGCGCCGGTGACCCATGCGCGCAGGAACCTCGCGGTGCGCGCCTTCATCGGTGCGCGCTCCCGACCGCCTCGTCCAGCGTCCGCATCCCCGCGCGCCGCAGCCGGTCGCGCAGCCCCAGGCAGATCTCCCGCGCCACCAAGGGGCCGCGGTAGATGAAGCCGGTGTAGAGCTGCACCAGCGACGCCCCGGCGCGCACCATCTCCCACGCGTCGTCCGCGGTGAAGATCCCGCCCACGCCGATGATCGGCATCGCCCCGTCCGTGGATCTCCAGACGAGGGAGACGACCTCGCGCGCGCGGAGCGTGAGCGGCCCGCCGCTGATCCCCCCCGCGCCCAGCGCCTCCACGCGCGCCCGCGGCGTCCGCAGCCCCTCGCGCGACACCGTGGTGTTGGTGGCGATGATCCCCGCCATCCCCTCCTCGCGCGCGATCCCCACCGCCTCCTCGATCTGCGGATCGGTCAGGTCGGGGGCGATTTTGAGCAGGATCGGCCGCGCCGCAGCCCCGCGCGCGGCCGCCAGCTCGCCCGCGCGGACGCGGAGCGCGCGCAGGAGATCGCGCAGCGGCGCGGCGTCCTGCAGCTGCCGCAGCCCCGGCGTGTTCGGCGAGCTGACGTTGACGACGAGATATCGGGCGAACGGCTCCAGCAGCTCCAGCGAGCGCAGGTAGTCGCCCGCGGCCTCGTCCAGCGGCGTGATCTTGCTCTTGCCCAGGTTGATGCCGAGCACGGGCTCGATCCGCGCGCGCGCCAGCCGCCGCGCGACCGCCTCGGCGCCGGGGTTGTTGAAGCCCATCCGGTTCAGCAGCGCGCGGTCTTCGGGAAGGCGAAAGAGGCGGGGATGGGGATTCCCCGGCTGCGCGTGCGCGGTGACGGTGCCGATCTCCACGAACCCGAAGCCGAGCGCGCCCAGCGCGTTGAACAGCTCGCCCGTCTTGTCGAACCCGGCGGCGAGCCCGACGGGATTGGGGAAGCGGATGCCGAAGCGCTCGATGGCGAGCGCCGGATCGTCGACGGCGATTGCCGAGCGGACGAGCGCGCGGAAGGGCGGGGGAGCGAGGGAGAGGTCGAGGAGGCCGCTCCCCAGGTGGTGCGCCGTCTCCGCCGGGAGGGTGAAGAGGAACGGGCGGACGAGGTCGTAGAGGATCACGGCGCGGGTGCTCGCGGGCGTACGCAGGCCCGGACCGCGCGGGTGCGGTCCGGGCCGTACTCGCCGCCGAAGCTAGGCGGCGCCTGTCGCGGCGGCAAGCCGCCGGGCGCTCACCCGCCCGTGCCCGCCGGCGCGGCGACGCCGGCGACAGGCACCGTGGCCACGCCCGCGATCACCTTCGCCCAGTCGAACGCGGGGCCGATGTCCCACTTCCCGTAGCTCTCGGGCTGATAGTTCACGTGCGTGGTGATCCCCCTGAACTTCGCCACATCCGCATAGACGTCGTAGCGCTTCTCCTCGGGGAGGAAGGCCAGCGGGATCTTGTAGGTGGCGCCCAGGTAGCGCAGCAGCTTGATCAGGCTCTGGTACTGCGCCTCGGGATAGGTGGCGAAGCGCGTGTATTTGCGGTACGGCTTGGCCAGCTGCGTGTACGCGTCCTTGTCGGCGGGCGTGCAGTACGGCGCGCCGTACGGGTCCACAAGATTCTCGCCCTTGGCCGTCAGGTAGGCCACGTTCGACAGCTCGATGCCGATGGAGCTCTTGCTCATCTCGCTGTTGCCGCCCTGCGCGCCCTTGCCCAGGTGGTACGACCAGTACTTCGACGAGAAGAGCTGGTAGATGGTCCCGTCGCGCGCGATCACGAAGGGGACGGAGACGTGGTTGTCCTTCCGGGTCAGCGCCGCGATGTCGCCCTTCAGGTAGCCGGCGGTGAAGTGCACCACGATGCGCTCCTTCGCCGGCGCGTCCTTGTAGAAGAAGCTCTCGTCGCCGTTGGCCGGCTTGCAGGTCACCACGTCGAGCGTCTCGGAGGTGCCGGGGATGACGACCTTGGCCGGCGCCAGCGTGAACTTCTTCCCGTCGCTGTCCACGCCCTTGGCGCGGAAGTCGGCTTCGTAGGCGGGGATGTTCTTGTAGTTCATCGGTCGATCCAGCAGAGGGGGGCGAGGGGGTGCGGCCGCGGGCGCGGCACGCGAGAGGCAGTGTCTACATATTAAGCATCACCAACGCGTTTGGTAAGATTGACGGCGACGAACGTTTGCGGCTCCCCCATCGCGGCGCGGCGGAGGATTCGCGAATCAACACGGCCCGAGAATCGGTCGAGATAAATTTATCTAAATCTTTGTAGATTATGGTGATGAAGATGATGTTCTGAAGCACAGTCGACCTGATTCCGTTCAGCCGTACACGTCCGCGGGATCGATGGCGCAGAGCTCGACGAGGAACCCGGCGATGCGCTCTGTGACCGCGCGGAAGAATGCCTCGCCCTTCTCCGCGGTGGCCGCGCGCGGGTCGCCGACGCCGGTGTCGGCGCTGATCTTCGTCCACGGGCGCGGCGCCCACGCCCACCCCTCGCGCAGCCCGGCCACGCGCGCCTTCCTCTCCGCGCCGTCGCCCGCCTGGTCCAGCGGAAGGACGAGGTCGGGCGCCAGGTGCAGCATCACGCTCGTCTCCAGCTCGCCCGCGTGGTCGCCGGGCGCGTCGAAGAACGGGCGCGCGGCCAGGCAGCTCCACCAGTTGATGGTGCAGAGGAAGACGTCCACCCGCGGCTGCAGCTCGCGGATCATCGCGCGGAAGTCGTTGCCGCCGTGGCTGTTCAGCACCAGCAGCCGGCGGATGCCGTTCCCCGCCAGCGTCCGCGCCACGTCGCCCAGGACGGCGGCCTGCGTGGAGGGGTTCAGGTTGATGCAGAGCGGGATGTCGAGCTGCCCCGTCTGCACGCCGAAGGGGATCGTCGGGAGCACGACCGCCTTCGTCCCCGCCTCCCACGCCCGCCGCGCCGCCTCGGCCGCCACCGCGGACGCCTCGATGACGTCGGTGGCGTAGGGGAGATGGTAATTGTGCGCCTCGGTGGCGCCCCACGGCAGGATCGCGGCGGCGAACTCCGTGTCGCGCACCGCCTTCCAGCTCGTCTCCGCCAAGATCCAGGGTCGTCCGCTCACGGTCGTCTTCGCGGAAAACGCATCTGCGTGGATGAAGAATCAACGCCGGCCCGGAGCCGCGCGTGCGGTCCGGGCCGGCGTGCCCGCGAAGGTACGGGCGCGGGTGCGTGCATCGCAACCGCGCGTCAGAACGATGGGTCCGTTGGCGGCAGCGGGTTCACCTGGAACGACAGGTCGCGCACCGGCGAGTCGGGGAAGGCCGTGGCGGTGAGCACGCCGAACCACTCCTTCCCGTCCTCGCCGCGCATCCGGAATGCCTGCGCCACCACCGTCGGCGACGCCGCCGCGGGCGCCGGCGTCCACCCGGCGGCCCGCAGCTGCGCCGCGTAGTGCTGCACTAGGGCGGCCGCGGATTGGTCGGTCCGCAGCCGCGTCGAGGCCGAGGCGCCGCTCCGGCCGAACGAGGCGGGGAGCACGCCCGATCCCGTGGCCAGCGCCGTCGCCCCCTCCGGCGCGGTGAGGGCGGGGATGGGCACCGAGTCCCACGGCGCCATCCCGCCGGGGCGTGCGGCCCGCATCATCGCGCACGGGCTCATCCGGCGCGCGCGCGAGTAGTCCAGGCGCACGTACGCGCCGCCGCCCGGCGCGGGCGCGGCGGCGGTGCTGAGCATCTCCGCGCCGCGGCACAGGAAGCCCATGTTGCGCATCGGGTTGGGGTCGATGAATCCCCGCTGCGGACGCGGGTCGCCCGGCGAGCTCCATCCCCCCTCCGCCAGCGCCTGGCGGAGCGCGGCCGTGGCCTCGGCGGGCGCCTGCGGCACCGCGAACGCCGCCACCGCAGACGAGGTGTCGCGCGCGATCCCGCCCAGCACGCGCCCGCCGGCTGGCGCCACGCCTGCGGGGAAGCCGTTCGGGATGCGCCCGACCACGATCTGCTCCGGCGTGCTCCCCGTAGGCATCGCCACCAGCGCGGTCGCCAGCTCGGCGGGGATGCTGTTCTGCGCGGCGGCCGGCGGCGACGCGGTCAGGATCGCGGGAACGGCCAGGGCGACGAGGAGGGGAGGGGTGCGCATGATCGTTCACCTCCGATGAAGGTGATGCGGCACGCATCGCGGCAGCGCGATACCATCGGCCGGCGCCGAAGAGGCCGCGGCGGGTAGAGGCGATTCCCTTCGCGCGAGTCTACGCCTGCGTACCTGGATGGACAAGCGGGACGGATTCGCCCCGGCTCACCGCGCCACGGCGACGCACTCGATCTCCACGCGCGCGCCGAGCGCCAGGCCGGTGGTGCCGAACGCGCTGCGGGCCGGCTTGGGGCCGGGGAAGAAGGCGGCGTAGACGGCGTTCATCCGCGGCCACTCGGCCATGTCGGCCATCATCACCGTGCACTTGGCGATGCGGTCCATCGACGAGCCGCTCTGCTCGGCGATGGCGCGGATGTTCTCCAGCGCCTGCCGCGTCTCCGCCTCCACGCCGCCGGGAATAAGCACCGGCCGGCCGTCCACCGTCCGCGTGCCGAGCTGGCCGGAGAGGAAGACCAGGTTGCCCACCCGCACCGCCGGCGAGAACGGGTACGGCCACCCCTCCGGCGGGGTGATGAAGCGCATCTGCTCGGCGTCTCTCGAAGTCTGCACCGCGACCGAGCAGGCGCACAGGAGCAGGGCGGGGAGGAGGGCGATGCGTCGCATGGCTGGAGAGCATTGGGGGGGGCGAGAGCCGGGGACCGGAACGGTTTCGCCCGGCCACGGCGCAAGGTACACTGTGATCTGCGGCCCAATGGCCGTTGAGATGCACGACCCACGGGGAGGCACGTCGATGGTGGCATGGTCGCGGCCCGAGCTCCTGTCGGCCCTGGAGGCGGCCGAACGCGAGGTGTGCGCGTTCTTCGGCTCCCTCCCCGCCGCGGATTTCATCAGCCGCCCCGGTGAGGCGTGGAGTCCGGCGGAGCACCTGCGGCACCTCAACCGCGCCGTTTTCGCGGTGGGACGCGCGTTCTCCATTCCGCGGATGCTGCTGCGGGTGCGCTTCGGCCGGGCGCGGGCGCCGTCACGCGAGTACGACGAGCTCCGCGACCGGTACCGGGCACTGCTGGCCGCGGGCGGCCGCGCGTCGGGCGAGTTCGTTCCTCCGCGCGAGGAGGTGGCGGCCGACGCGGTGGAGCCCTACCGTGCGCGCATCCTGGCGCACTGGGCCGAGGCCAACCGGAAGCTCCGCGCCGGGCTCGGCCGGTGGAGCGAGGCGGAACTGGAGCGGATCCGGCTTCCGCATCCGATCCTGGGGTGGCTGACCGCGCGGGAGATGGTGTTCTTCACCGTCTATCACGCGCATCATCACGTCGAAGCCGCGCGCCGCCGCCTGCGGGACTCCGCGCCGCTTCCCACCTGAACCCGATCACTCGTCGTAGAAGCGCATCCGCACGGGCGTGGTGACGCGGAGCACGGCCTCCTGGCGGAAGCGGCGCTTGTACTCGTCGGCGATCTGCTGCAGCGCCGCGTCCACCTGCTCCGACGCGGGGTGGACGACCTCGACCACCACCGTCGGCTCGCGCTCCAGCGTGCCGGACGCCTCCAGCCACTGCCCGTCCGCGTGCCACACCGACAGCCCGTCGGGGAAGCGCGGCGTCACCACGTCGCGCAGGAACGCGGCCCACTCGTCGTCCGACACCATCCCTCCGCCCGGGATGCTCCGCCCGAAGAACAGCCGGTCCGCCACGGTGTCGGCCGAGACGAGCGCGGCCATGCGCACGCCCGCCGGCCCCGGCGCCACGGCCACGGGCACGCACGCGGCGAGCGTCAGCGCGGTCGTGGCGAGGAGGGTGAGAGATCTCATGTCGGATGAAGTCCGCGGAGGCGGACTGTGTGTGGTTGTAGCCGCGACTTCCAGTCGCATACCTCGCGAAACGGCCGCGGGAAGATGACGTCGCCGCAAGCTGACGCATGCGCGCGTCCGCAGCAAGGAAAAAGGCCCGGACGGCGGCTGCCATCCGGGCCTTCGTGTGCGCTGCTGACGCCTGCGGGCGCTCAGTTCCAGCAGAAGCACGATTCCTGGTATGCTTCCGTCCACGGGAGGCACCCGCAGGTGCCGGCCAGGCCGCAGGCCGTCGCGTGATGGCTGGGGCAGATGCACGAATACGGGCAGCTATACCCGACCGTGCAGCCACAGCTGTCGGCGCAAGTATCCGCCTGCGTGTCCTCGCAGCAGTTGCTGTCGTACGCGCCTTCTGACCAGACGGGAATGTGGCCGCGCACGGTGCCCGCGGTACGCTCCGCCGGGGCGGTCTGGAACGATTCGATCCGGAGGTCGGCAAGGTCGAGGGAGAGCTTTTTCATCGCGAGGTCGGAGTAAGGGTGAGGTTTGGGGATCGGGCCACGAAGATGCAATTTCGCGCCGATGCACACAACCGGTTCGCGACGGTACTCATCGCGCCAGCCGCCGCTTTCAACAGGTTCCAGGGGAGCAGCCCGTCAGGTCGGGTGGAGGACCAGGTTGGGTCTCGCACCGGGTGTCATCGACTTCGCGGTCGCGCGGCATGCCGAGCATTCCGGGGCGATACGTCCGCTCCAGCCAGGTGATGAAGTCGCGCACGACGTCGGGATCATGCTTTTTCCGGCAGCCCTGCCTGTCGCGGATCAGACTGCCGAATTCCGCTGGAACGTCGGGCGCGTTTTCCCCGAAGTAGTAGAAGTGATCGGAGATGAACACTCGGGGATGCCGCGTGTCGGCCTCCAGGCGCCATGGCTCTGCGTGGAAGTGCGCGAACGCCTGCTCGTACCCCCCGCTCTCTCCGATGAAGTAGATGTTGTCGCCACAGCGGTTCCGCCAATCTCCACCCGGCTTCGGCTTCTTCGCCTTGAACCGTGGATCGCGAAAGTAGTCGTCGAAGTCGAGCACTTCCCGCACGCGCATCGCGTAGACGAGCCGCTGGCCGTGCGCCTTGTCGCTGTTGCCCATGATCCAGTCGCCCGCTTCCGCCCTGATTCCCTGATGGTTGGGCGTGCACGCCGCGAGCGTGCAGTAGCCGGCGAACGGATTCGGGGCGAAGCCTTTGTCTACCTTCACGACGTAGCTGTAGAGCGTCGGGACGGGATTCTGGCTCATCGGTACCTCGAAAGGGGAGATGGAACGATAGAAGGCCCGGACGGCGATCGCCATCCGGGCCTTCGTGTCTCGATGTTCGCGCCTCGCGTCAGGCGGCGACCGGCTCCGCGCCCACACCGGCGGGGAGGAGCGCGGCGGGGCGGGTGAGGCCCGCCTCCTCCATGATCTCCACCGCCTCGGCGCCGTCGATGGTCTCGCGCTCCAGCAGCGCCACGGCGAGCGCGGCCAGCGCCTCGCGGTTGGCGGAGAGCAGCTCCACCGTCTGCCGGTACAGCCGGTCGAGGAGCGCGCGGACCTCGCGGTCCATCTCGGCGTGCGCCTCGCCGCTCAGCGAGCCCGGCTCGCCCTCGTGGATCAGCAGCCCCGTCTGCGGGCCCATCCCCAGCTGGTACACCATCTTGCGGGCCACGCCGTTCACCTGCTGCAGGTCGCTCTGCGCGCCGCTGGTCACCGCGTGCGCGCCGAACACCAGCTCCTCGGCGGCGCGGCCGGCGAGGCCCTTCATGATCATCCCCTCCAGGTAGTTGCGGCGGTACAGGAAGCGGTCGTCTTCGGGCGAGAAGAACGCCACCCCCAGCGCCTGCCCGCGCGCCTGGATGGTCACCTTGTGCAGCCCGTCCTCGGGAACGCAGACCACGCCGGCCAGCGCGTGCCCGGCCTCGTGGTAGGCCACCGTGCAGCGCTCGCGGTCGAGCGCGCGGAAGCCCGTGCGCTCCTTCCCCAGCAGCATGCGGTCGCGCGCCTGCTCCACGTGCGTCCAGCGCACCACCGTCTCGCCCTCGCGTGCGGCGGCGATGGCGGCCTCGTTCAGCAGGTTGGCCAGCTCGGCGCCGCTGGACCCCGGCGTCAGCCGGGCGATCCGCGCCAGGTCCACGTCGTCGGCCAGCGGCACGCCGCGGCGGGTGGCGTGGAGGCGCAGGATCTCCTCGCGCCCCGACGAGGTCGGCGGGCTGACGGAGATGGTGCGGTCGAAGCGGCCCGGGCGCTTGAGCGCCTCGTCCAGGTCGTCGGGCCGGTTCGTCGCGGCGATCACCACCACGCCCGCGAGTGGGTCGAAGCCGTCCATCTCCACCAGCAGCTGGTTGAGCGTGCGGTCGTCCTCGTTGTGGCTGCGGTTGCGGCCGCGCTTGCCGCCCAGCGCGTCGATCTCGTCGATGAAGATCACGCCGCCCTTCTTGCGCGCCTTCTTGAACAGCGTCTTGATGCGGTGCGCGCCCATCCCCACCAGGAACCCGGTCACCTCCGAGCCCGAGATGGAGAAGAAGGGCACCCCCGCCTCGCCGGCCACGGCGCGCGCCAGCAGCGTCTTTCCCGTCCCCGGCGGGCCCACCAGCAGCGCGCCCTTGGGGATGCGGGCGCCGAGCGCGCGGAACGCCTCGGGGCGGCGGAGGAAGTCCACCATCTCGCGCAGGTCCTCGGCGGCGCCCTGCGTGCCGGCCACGTCGTCGAAGGTGACGTCGCTCTTGCCGCTGCCGCCCAGCTCGCCCGTCTGCCCGCCGCGCATCTGGCGGAAGAGGAAGAAGAACACGCCGACGAGCACCAGCACCTCCAGCGCCAGCCCGATCAGCTTCTGCACGCGCGAGCCGTCGGGCGCGGGCGCCAGGGTGATGGCCACTCCGTGCGCCTGCGCCCGCTGCGCCAGCGCGTCCACCGTCTCCACCGGATAGGCGACGGTGAACTCCGGCTCGGTGACCTTCACGCCGGGCGCGCGCTTCCACGTCCCCCGCACGTCGGCGCCGGGGCGCACGACGATCGACTCCACGCGACCGGCGTCGATCGACGTCAGCAGCGCGGAGTAGGTGACGGTGGGCAGGTCGGGCTTGCGGAAGCCCAGGTAGACGCGCCACGCGCCGTACGCCAGCACGCCGAGCAGCGCGATGGCGGCCAGCCAGCGCGCCATCAGCGGCGTGACGTTCAGCTCCAGGCGGCGGCGGGGCTGCTCGCCGGTGGCGGCGGTGGGGTCCTTCGCGGCCGGGGGATCCTGCCGGGGTTGCTGGGGGTCGGGAAGATTGGACGACATCAGGACAACGGCACTGCCTGGGAGATGAAGAAACCGGCGGCGGCCGCCCGGCGGCCCCGCCAGAATCCGTGTGAACGGTCGTCGCGGTCCGGCTGCGCCGCGGGGTGGAAGAGTCCGCGAAGTGGCGCTGCGACCGTGACTTGGAAAGATAACCAAGTCGGCGGACGAACGGGAGGGAGGAGCCCGCCCGAGCGCGCGCCGCCATGTGCGGCTCCCCGTTCCAATGGCAACGTACGGACCACGCCGGAACCGACGGCGCCACACGCAGGAAAGTCGTGTTCACACAGGGAGATCTGCAGACATGCGGGCGATTTGCGATGGCGGCGGCAGTGGGGCGCACCGGCCCCATCGGGACATGCCTGCCACGAGCGGGACTGGCTGGAGGGGCGGGACCGTACTGGTCTTCGTGATCTGAACGCGTCCCGTAGCCCCCGCAGGCGCGGAAGAGACCGATCGCCCCCATCCCCATCCCCATCCCCATCTCCGATCCCTGTCCCCTGTCCACTCGCTTGCGACGCCGGAAGGGCCCGACGATATTGTCGCGCCTTCGTTTCCGGCCCGATCAACGCTGAACCCGACTCACTGCAAATGGCTACGCAGGGCAAGGATACAGACGTCGTCTTCCTCTCCGCCAAGCGCACGGGGATGGGCACCTTCGGCGGCGCGCTGAAGGACTTCTCGGCCACCGACCTGGGCGTGTTCGCCGCGAAGGGCGCGCTGTGCGCCGCCGGCATCCCCGAGGCCGAGGTGGGGCACGTGGTGATGGGCAACGCGCTGCAGACCAGCGCCGACGCCATCTACCTCGCCCGCCACGTGGGGCTGCGCGCGGGGCTGCCGATCGACACCCCCGCCATGACGCTCAACCGCCTGTGCGGCAGCGGCTTCCAGGCCATCGTCAGCGGGGCGATGGAGATCATGCTGGGCGAGTGCGAGGTGGCGCTGTGCGGCGGCAGCGAGAGCATGTCGCAGGCGCCGCACGTGGTCCGCGGCGCGCGCTGGGGCGAGCAGCGGCTGGGCCCCGCCGGCCCCTTCTACCAGGACCTGCTCTGGGAGGCGCTCACCGACCCCTTCGCCGGGTGCAGCATGGCGATGACGGCCGAGAACCTGGCCGACAAGCACGGCATCCGGCGCGAGGACGTCGACGCCTTCGCCATCCTCTCGCAGCAGCGCGCGAAGGCGGCGTGGGACGCGGGGCACTTCACCGAGGAGCTCACGCCCGTCACCATCAAGACGCGCAAGGGCGAGACGCAGTTCATGGCCGACGAGCACATGCGCCCCGACACCACGCCCGAGGCGCTGGGGAAGCTCAAGCCGTACTTCAAGGAGGGCGGCACCGTCACCGCCGGCAACGCGTCGGGGATCGGCGACGGCGCGGCCGCGGTGGTGATCGCGAACGGCGAGTACGCGCGGCGCAACGGCCTTTCGCCCATCGGCCGCCTGGTCTCCTGGGGGATCGCCGGGGTGGAGCCCAAGCACATGGGGATCGGCCCCGTCCCCGCCAGCCGCCTGGCGCTGAAGAAGGCGGGGATGGAGCTGGACGCGATGGATCTCGTCGAGGTGAACGAGGCGTTCGGGAGCCAGTACTGCGCGGTGGAGAAGGAGCTGGGGCTGGACCGCGAGCGCACCAACGTGTCCGGCGGCGCCATCGCCGTGAGCCACCCGCTGGGCGCCAGCGGCGCGCGCATCACCGTGCACCTGCTGCACGAGCTGCGGCGCCAGGGGAAGCGCTTCGGCCTGGGCACCGCCTGCATCGGCGGCGGCCAGGGGATCGCGGTGGTGGTCGAGGCCTTCCCCGCGCAGAATTCGTGATGCGCCCGCGCCGCCGCCGTCCCCGTTGGGCGCGCGGCGGCGCGCGCATCGTCACCCGGCCATGAGCGACCAGCCTCCCGTCCCCGGCGGATCGAATCTCCCCGCCCGCAAGCTGTCCTCCAGCGAGCTGGAGGCGGTGATCAAGCGCGCGGTGGAGCTGCAGACCGCGCGCGAGTCGGAGATGACCGACGGCCTGTCCGACGCCGAGGTCGTGCGCATCGGGCAGGAGCTGGGGATCGAGCAGCACCTGGTGCGGCGCGCCATCGCCGAGGTGCGCGGCCGCCCGCCCGAGGAGCACGGGCTGGTGGCGGGGGTGATGGGCCCGGGGATCGTCCGCGCCGCGCGCACCATCCGCCGCCCCGCGGTGGACCTCGGCATCTTCCTGGAGGCGTATCTCCTCGAAGCCGAGTTCATGGTGGTCGAGCGCCGCCTGTCCGACCGCACGCGCTACGTGCGCGCGCAGGGGATCGGCGCCGCGCTCGGCCGCACGCTGGGAAAGGTGGGAAGCCGCGTGGCCCCGCTGGAGCTGGAGAAGGTGGACGTGGGCGTGGCGCTGGCCGATGAGGATTCATCCGTCGTGACGCTGCAGGTGGACCTCACCGGCATCCGCACCGGCACCACGCTGGGCGGGTGGCTGGGCGGGCTGGGCGGCGGGGGGACGGTGGCCGCGGTGGTGCTGGCCAGCACCGCGCCGCACCTGCTGGCGCTGGCCGGCATCGGCGTGGCGGCCGCGGGGATCCTGGGCTCGCGCGGGGCGTACCGGCTGATGGTGGAGAAGACGAAGAACAAGCTCGAGGCCTTCCTGGACCGGCTGGAGCACGGCGAGCTGAAGCTTCCGCCGAAGAAGCAGGAATGGCAGAAGCGCTTCGGGCTGTGACGCGCCCCGCCGCCCTCGCCGCGGCGATCGTGCTGCTGGCCGCTTGCGCCCGCGACCCGCGGCAGGCGCTGCGCGGCGAGTGGCGCAGCGACACGGGGCGGATGGTGTTCTACCGCGACGGGCAGATGCTGATCGAGGAGGCGGGCGACAGCGCGGCGTCGGCGTCGATGGCGCGCTACGACTTCCCCGACAAGCGGCGGCTGCGCATCCGCACGCTGGCCGCGACGCCGGTCGAGTACACGCTGAAGGTGACGGGCGACAGCCTGGTGATGTGCCGCGTCGACCAGTCCGCGACCTGCTACCGCCTCCGCCGCGCGCAGGGGGAGTGAGGATGCCCGGCGATCGTCCGACGGGCGGCTGAAGCCGCGGCTACAACTACGGGAAGCCTCGCAAACTGCGCGAGGCTGGTGGGGCTCGGTGGTCCGCTCTGGTGCGTAAAACGGCGCTTGGCAAACACGGCGTACAACCCTGCGCCGACGTCATCCTGAGGCCGGCCCGACCGTCGTTGCGTCACCCACGGATGGCGGCAGGCCGAAGGATCTATAACCGACGCCACACGCCCGTTGGAGCGTCGCGCAGATGCTGACGCTGGGTGCCCCGATGAAAGAGAACGGGCCAAGCGCCGGCGCGATGCGGCGGGCGTGCAGGGGAGAGAGGGGGCCGGGCCGTCGGAGTCGTTTTCGGTGAGTGGCGAAAACTGGTGGAGCGAAACCTCTGAACTACGAACCTTTCAGGAGATAGAGATGGCGGAGATCAAGCGCGTGGGCGTGCTGGGGTGCGGGCTGATGGGGAGCGGGATCGCGCAGGTGGCGGCCGCCGCCGGCTACGACACCATCGTCCGCGAGGTCAGCGACGACCTGGTGCAGAAGGGGATCGGCGGGATCGGGCGGCAGCTGGGCAAGCAGGTGGAGAAGGGGAAGCTGGCCGCCGAGGACCGCGACGCGCTGCTCGGCCGCCTCCGCGGGACCTCGAACCTCGAGGACCTGAAGGACTGCGACATCGTCATCGAGGCCATCGTCGAGAACCTGGACCTCAAGAACGAGATCTGGCGCACGCTCGACGGGCTCTGCCCCGCGCACACCATCTTCGCCTCGAACACCTCGTCGCTGACCATCGCCGACATGGCGGCGGCCACGAAGCGGCCGGAGCGCATGGTGGGGCTGCACTTCTTCAACCCCGTGCCGGTGATGAAGCTGGTGGAGGTGGTCAAGACCATCGCCACCGACCCGCAGGTGTTCCAGACAGCGTTCGACTTCGCCAGGTCGCTGGGGAAGGAGCCCATCGTCTGCAAGGACAACTCGGGCTTCGTGGTGAACCTGCTGCTGGTGCCGTACATGATGGACGCCATCCGCGCGCTCTCCGAGGGCGTGGCGACGATCGAGGACATCGACAAGGGGATGCGCCTGGGCACCGGCTACCCGATGGGCCCGTTCACGCTCAGCGACTTCGTGGGCCTCGACACGCTCGACAAGATCGGCGACATCATGTTCAACGAGTACAAGGAGAAGCGCTACGCGTCGCCGCCGCTGCTCAAGCGCATGGTCAGCCTGGGCTACTTCGGCCGGAAGACGGGGAAGGGCTTCTACGACTACTCCGGCGAGGAGCCGAAGCCGATGCCGCTGGTGTGACGTCGGCCACGACGGTTGGGATGACGACGAGGGGCGCTGCGCGATGCGGCGCCCCTTTTTGCGTCCGATCTCAAGCTTACTGCGTGCCGGATAAAGGCTCAAGAAAGAATTAATTGCTCCTGAGATGACTCCACTTTAAGGTATAGTACAGGAACCTTCCGCATAGGCCGACCAGCCTTCCGATGCTCTCCCAGGTCGCTGGCCAGTCGCAAGATTGCTGGTTGTCTGATTACCTCGTTCCGTTCACTTTCCGCAGGGAGGAAAACTCGGCTGGCTCCGAATCAGCTATTCTTACTGGGCCTCCTACTGCAGGTGAAAAATGGCTGACACAACCCCGGTACCTCTTTCGCCAGACGCCGAAGACCTCATCGCATTCCGTTTGGCCAAAAAAGCCTTGCGTTACATGGCGCTGATGTTCGCGCCGCTCCTGGGAATCGCCGTCTGGCTTGGGTACGATAGTTACAAGGGAGTGAAGGAAAGGTATGATCAAAGCATTGTGGATTTCACGAAAGCTACGCAGGAAACCAGATTGCGAGCCGATACGTTGAATCGCCTTGCTGACTCCCTGCAGCGGATTTTGGCTGTGCAAACCGCGCAACTGGAGAACAACGGTCGCGAGGCCGAGGTGGCGCGCAGCCAACTACGGGATTATTACAGCCAACTGACCCAACAGGCAGCTGACTTGCGTTCCGATGTGCGCTCGGAGGTGAGTTCGGCTGTTACGCGGGCAGACACTACGTCTGCGCGACTCGTGCGAGCCAATACAGTTTTTCAATCAAATGTACAGTCTCAATTCCAACGTTTGATGGATACGGCCACGAATGCAACCCAGAATGCACAGCGCGCTGTTAAGATTGCTGAAGAGTCCAGAGTGCAGACGGTAGGTGCGCGGCAGCGACGGCCACTTTATGGCACTCCATTTGACGTTTACTTCTCGGGAGTCTCGCGCGATGCTCTCCGCGATTTCGTCATCTTCCAGCATGATGGTGCAGCTATCGAGATGCACTCGCGACTCACGGGCATGGATGTCATCGAAATACCCAGAGGAAGACCGCAATTTCTCATCCAGATTGTCAACGTACTCGATATTCCTGGAGGGCTTTTGCGCCTCAATGGGAGTAGCCGTGCTGATGCTGCTACATTCCGCGTCACGCGAGTGCCTAATTCCCTCAATAAGGCTCTCACAACGACACAATGACACAGCAGGAGATTCGCCGCCGCTGCTCAAGCGCATGGTCTCGCTCGGCTACTTCGGCCGGAAGACGGGGAAGGGCTTCTACGACTACTCCGGCGAGGAGCCGAAGCCGATGCCGCTGGTGTAGATCGGCGGCGCGGAGATAAAGCGGCAGAATCCGGACGGGGCGCCTCGCAGAGGCGCCCCGTCGTCGTTCCCCCGTGTCGTACGCGATGAACGGGGGAGGGCGGATTTCGCCGACGGAGAAAATTCTGTTGTTTGTGAACATGTGTTGTGCAAGATTGACCTGTTTGCCGTCTGGTGGAGCGGATCCCGGCGCCTGCCGGTGCATGCGGGCGGAGCCGGGATGATTTTCGCGGCCGGTTTCGATCTCCCAAACCACAAGGAGGCCGGGTATGCCGCTCGAGGTCATCGGAAGTCCGCTGGGATGGGGCTCGTCGCCGGTTTCGTGGGGCGACGGCCGGCTGGACGTGTTCGGCGCCGGGCCCAACGGCGCGCTCCAGCAGTGGTGGTGGGACGGGTCCGCATGGCAGTTCTTCCAGTTCGATGGCGGCCGGGCGGTCATGCCGGCCGGGTCGACGCCCTCGGCGGTGTCGCGCAGGCGCGACAGCCTGGACGTGTTCGCGATCGGCGCGGACGGCACGCTGCTGCACTGGTGGTGGGACGGCGCTTGGCCGTGGCATGGACCGGAGTCACTGGGCGGCCGCCTTCCCGCCGGGGCGCCCTGCGCGGTTTCGTGGGGGCCCAACCGGCTCGACGTCTTCGCGATCGGTGCTGATGCGACGCTGCAGCACTGGTGGTGGGAGGAGGGAGGCACCTGGTCGAGACCCGAATCCCTGGGAGGCCGCCTGCCGGCGGGCGCGGGCCCGGCGGCGGTCTCGTGGGGGCCGAACCGGCTGGACGTCTTCGCCGGCGGCAGCGACGCCACGCTGCAGCACTGGTGGTGGGATGGCGTGTTTCCCTGGAAAGGCCCCGAGAACCTCGGCGGCCGGATCCCGGCGATCTCCCCGGTCGCCGTGTCGCACAACGCGGGCTCGACCGGCCGGGCGCCCGACCGGCTGACGGTGTTCTGCATCGGGCAGGACGCCCGGTTGTACCGCTGGCGCTGGGACGGGAGGAGTTGGGACAGGGCACGCCCGCTGGGAGGGAGATACCCGGCGGGGCCGCTGTCCGTCGTTCCCAGCTTGGACGGCAGCCTGCTGCTGGTCGTCGCGTCCGATGGGCGCGGACAGCTCGACCTCTGGTCCGTTCCCGATGCCGACGGCCCGTTCATGCCCGGTCCGGCGCCCCTGCCGCTGGACGCCGGCGGCGGCGCCGCCTTTCCCAGCGCGGTGCTCTCCACCTCCGGCGGAGCGCCGCGGGTGGACCTGTTCGCCAATGCTGGCTCGAAGCTGGTGCACGCCGCGGCCACCGCGTCTGGGTGGCGCCCCGACCCCTTCCTGGTCGCCGCGGCCGGCAGCGGCGCGGTCAACGTCCGCCCGCTTTCGCCTTCGGAGTTCTACCTGGCGCAGCTCGTGTTCGGAGACTCGGTCCCGCTCGACCGCGTGTGGATCTGCGACCGGAGCGGGCTCGACGGCCGGGCGTTCACCATCCCCACCAACGTGAACGACGCGGCGAGCGTGGCGCGGGCGGCGATTCACGCCCTGTCCGGGGCGGTGACCGGGATCCCGCTCCTGCTGCTGGAGTTTCTTGCCAGCGAGCCGTTCCGGGTCGGGAGGTCGTACACCCTCTTCATGGGCGCCGCCGGCTACGCGCGAGGGCTCAGCTTCACGGGAACGCCCGCCGAGCTCGCAAGGGACCTCCATTTCCATTCGGTGATGCACGAGCTTGCGCACGTCTGGCAGGGGGAGCATTACGCCACGGGGTCGTGGGAGTACGTGGGGAACTCGCTGGTCGCGCAGGGGCTCCACGGCCCGGGTGCGTACGACTACAACGCATCCGCGCTTCCCCCCTGGTCGTCGTTCGCGGCCGAGCAGCAGGCGCAGATCGTGGAAGATTGGGTGATGGGCGTCGCGAGGGGTTTCGCTGGTGTGCCACCTCTGCCACTGAGCACCAGCAACCCGCTCTACCGGCCGTACATCGTCAACGGGATCCTCACGAAATCGAGCTACGTTCCTACCCCGTTGTGACTTCGGTACCTGCAGGCGAGGAGCCTCGCGGCAGGATCAGCGATGGGGAGATGATGCCCCGGCCGGGATACCGGTCGGGGCTTTTTCGCCGCGATATGTGGGGCCGGGATGTCCCAGTATCCCATCCGGGCCGCCGCTCCAGGCGACGGCATCCGCCGCCAATCATCGGTGCTGAAGCAAGGTGGGAACAGGCCGGAACTGCTCGTCGCGCCCGTGACTCCCCGGCCGGACCACCCCTTGCACGAGGGTCACCTCCGTGCCCGCCGTCCCACCCGCGGGTCTTCCGCCATTTGCCCGGGCGGGATCGGTCGACGGGAAAGGACCGGCCGCGTGGCCCTCCAAACCTGATGCCGGTCCGCTCCATCGCCCCGAGGTCTCCATGCCCACTTCCGACCGCTGCCCATACTGCCGCGAAAGCGTTCCCGCCGACGCCCTCGTCTGCGGCCACTGCACCCGCGAGATCGCCACGCTACGGGTCGCCCACGCCGAGATCGACGATCTGAGGGCGCGGCTCGCCGCCGCGGAGGCTGCCGCCGGGGCGGCGGCGATCCCGGCCCGCGTGGCCGTCTCGGCCGACGGAAGCCTCGCGCTGCAGCCGGCGGGGGCGGTGCAGCTTCCGGCGGGGCGGGGCATCGCCTTCGCGACGCTGTGGATGCTGTACCTGGTGCCGGCGGTGCTCAACTACGGGGTGGGGTGGCCGCATACGGCGTATCTCACCTTCTCGCTGGCCGCTCTGGCCGGCTCCGCGCTGGCGCTGCTGGCGAACACGAACGTGTGGCTGGTCTTCCTGACCGCTGCCGCGCAGCCCTACGTCCCACTGGGAATCCTGCTGGCGTGGCGGAAGCTGAGCCTGGAGACGATCGCGGATCCGCGGCTTTCGGCGCTGCAGGTGGGGCTGGTGGCGTGGCTGGCGGCGCTGGTCTCGCTCGCCGCCTTCGACCGGGATCGCCTGGCCGCGATGTTCCGCTGGAGCGCCGTCGCGGAGTGGATGGAGACGCACGGCGCCCGCGTGGAGCTGGTGCAGAAGTTCATCCTTGCGGCGCTGGGACTGGGTGGCGTGCTCGTCTCGCTGCTGAAGGGCGTGCTCGGATAGAGGGAGTTCCCGGCCAAGGAGTGATGGATGTGCAAGCCACTGGTCAAGCGATTGCTGCTCGCCGCCTCCGCGCTGCCGCTGGCGGCGGCCGGAGCCGCGGCGCAGTGCCCCAAGACCGCGCCGTTCCGCACGGTCTACCTGGAGATCTCGGGCGCGCCGCTGCAGGCGCCTCAGCTCGACGTGGCGGTGATCGGAAGCAGCCGCGCGGTGCGGGTGGCCGAGCCGAAGGGCGTGCGCTGGACCCTGCGCCTCCCCGAGCCCGGCACCGTCGCCCGCGTGAAGGTGGAGCCGCTGCGCGCCGGCTTCCGTGCCGTGCCGCAGGGAGAGCCGTGGCTCGACGAGGAGAACGGCGCGTGCGTGGCGGTGTTTCCCTTCCGCTGGGAGGAGGTGTGGAACGTGAGCGTGGCGTCGGAGCCGGCGCAGCTGCTGGCCACCGCCGAGGTCGCCCGCGGCGCGAAGGGAGTGGAGCGCGCCAACCAGCGCACCAACTTCACGGTCAAGAGCATCCCCCTCGAGGCGCCGGTCACCATCCGGCTGCACGCGCCCGGCGGATCGGAAGTGTGGCCGATCGTGCTCCGCAGGAGCGACTTCTCCACGCCCGTCATCACCACCCCCCAGGTGCGGCAGAGGATCTGCGCCAACACGCCGGCCGACGCCTGCAACGGCCGGATGATGCGGCTCGGTGTCCGCAAGTTCACGCTGACCCTGGTCAGTGGCGGGTGATGCCATCGGCGTGAGCACGAAGTCGAGCAACACGAAAAGGGGGAGGAGCGGAAGCGCTCCTCCCTTCGTGCTTGTCCACCTCGGCAGAATCGAGAACCTTGCCTGCTCGCCGAATCCCGCCGCACCATTCGGGCGCACGCCACCCCGTCCCACCGCCGGAGGACCACATGAGCAAGCCTGCACGCACCATGTTCGTGTTCGGGATCTACCTCGCCCTCCTGGGGTTGACCCTCGTCGCCGTGCCGAACCTGCTGCTGGGCGCGTTCGGCTTCCCGCCCACGCAGGAGGTGTGGATCCGTGTGGTCGGCATGCTCGTGTTCATCCTCGCCTTCTACTACCTGGAGGCGGCGCGCCACGAGTGGGAGGGGTTCACCCGCCTCAGCGTTCCCGCGCGGATGAGCGTGATCGTGTTCTTCGGTGTGTTCGTGCTCGCCGGCCTCGTCTCGCCCATGCTGCTGCTGTTCGCCGTCGTCGACTTCGCGGCCGCGGCGTGGACGCACTTCGCCCTGCGCGCGGCCCGCGCGCCGGCCGTCGCGTAGCCTGTGATCCTGGAGGCACATTCGTGAGGGGCGCCGCGGGGGAGGGGGGCGCCCCTCGTCTCATTCCCGGCGCAACATGCTACATTCCGTTCGTTTTGTGTCTGTAGGTATAATTCTTGTAATGAGTTACGGGTACAAGTGGGCGGTAGATGGGAGGGGGAAACTTCAACCGGAAGGGCGACGATGAAGAAGGTGACGCTGAACCTCGAGACGCTGAACGTACAGACCTTCGCACCGATCGATCCGCAGCGGGAGAACCGCGGAACGGTGCTGGGAGCCGAGGGCGCGATGACGCTCCCCGAGTACTGCATCACCTTCACCTGCGGCGACTCGCGCATCCGGCCCTGCTTCGACGGCGGCTGAGGTTCCATCACCGGACGATCATAGACGGAGGGGCGCCGCGGTCGCGGCGCCCCTTCGCTCGTCCGCCGCGCGGCGGGTCCGGAGCCCGATCCGCGGCTTTCGTACGGATCCCACGCGGCACCCGCCGGCGGAAGTGGCTGGGATGTCACTACCTCGCGGATACCCGTTCGATCGTCGCGATCTGAAAACATGTGCATTCACGGCCAACTTCATCATTGTGCCGCGTGCCGTTCGCGGTAGATTCGCATCATGCGGGGCGCGACGAACCCGCCCCCGCGTGAGCCTCCCATCCCACCATCCCGCGAGAGACCATGAGCAACTTCAAGCTGGGGACCCGTTCGCGAAGCGAGCTGAAGGGCGTGCATCCGGACCTGGTGGCCGTGGTGGAGCGCGCCATCGCGCTCACCGTGCAGGACTTCGGCGTGCACGACGGCATCCGCACCATGGCCGAGCAGAAGAAGTTCGTCGCCGCCGGCGTCAGCAAGACGCTGGACTCGCGGCACCTGACCGGCCACGCGGTGGACCTGGTGCCGTTCATCAACGGCCAGCTCAGGTGGGAGGACCAGCCGATTTACAAGATCGCGGACGCGGTGCGGATGGCCGCGAAGGAGCTGGAGATCCCCATCCGCTGGGGCGGCGCGTGGGACGTGCTGCTGACCGAGTCCACCGATTCGCCCGAGGAGATGGTCGAGGACTACATCGCCCGTCGGAAGGCGGCGGGGAAGAAGGCGTTCATCGACGGCCCGCACTACGAGCTGCCGCGCGACAAATACCCGGCGTAGCTGCGGGATCTCCTCCGTCCGGGGAGGGAGACGATGGACCGGCTGGACGTGGCGACGAGCAGGGTGCAGCCCGTGGCGGCGGTGCTGGCGGGGGTGATGATGGTGCCGCTGGCCCTCGGCAGCATCGCCAGCGGCGTGGCACGGGGATTCGCGGCGATGCCCATCGTGCTCGGCCTGGCGCTGCTCGCGATGTTCGTCCTGGTGATGGGGCTGGTGCGCCGGGGCCGGCGGAACTCGGTGCGGTATTTCTCCGGTCAGGGGCTGGAGCGCGGCGACGGGCGCTTCCTGCCCTGGAGCGAGCTGGAGCGCGTGGTCTACCAGGTCCGGACGCGCCCCCAGGGATCGATGCTCTGGCGCACGGAGATCCGCTTCCGGAGCGGTGAATCGGCATGGCTCCTGCCGCTCCGGGTCGCCAACTTCCGCGAGGTCAGCGAGTTCGTCCACCGCCTCCCCTGCGAGCACACCGAAGTGAGCGTCTGAGCTCGACGCACCATGATCCGTCCATCTCCATCCCCCGTGCGCACCGTGGCCGCAACGCTGCGTCTTCTTGCCGCCGCCGTCACCACCGTCGCGTGCGCACCGCCGTGGACCACTATCCCCGCGTACGCGCCGCAGCCGGAGTGCGACTCGGTGGTGGTCGCGCACCGGGCGAACCCCGCGGCGGCGGTGGACCAGGAGCCGGAAGTGGCCGAGATCCGGCTCCCGCCGAACGCGCCGCGCGTGGTGCGGGGGAAGTCGTATACGCTGAAGTTCGTGGTGAGCGAGGACGGGACGATCGATCCGGCCAGCATCGAGATCCCGCTGGCCCTGCCGCCGGAGTACGCGGCCCACCTGCGGCAGTCGCTGGCGCGGTGGCGCTTCGAGCCCGCGCGCGCCGGCGAGTGCCGTGTCCCCGCGACATACGCCAATCTCCTGCGCCCCTGACGTGATGATGATCCGCATCCTGGTGGCATCCGCCCTCCTCACGATCCCCGCCACCGCCGCGAACGGCGGGAACGCGGCGACGGTGCGCGCGTGGCAGGCGGACTCGGCGCACACGCCGGTGCGCGGCAGCGCCGAGCGGAAGGCGATCCTCGACGCCATGCGCGCGCACCGGCGGCGCTTCGACGCGGCGCCGGTGATCTTCGTCGTCCAGCACCTGCGGGTGCAGCGCGGCTGGGCGTGGCTCGTGGCGGCGCCGCAATCTCCCGACGGCCGCTCGCGGTTCGAGGAGGAAGGCGCGCTGCTGCGACGCCGCGGCGCGCGCTGGGAGGTGGTGGAGACGATGCCCGCGGTCGGCGAGCGCGAGGGAACGGCGCTGGAGCGCGACTGCGCCTGGTTCGCCGACCTGCGCCGCCGCTTTCCCGCGCTCCCCGCAGCGATCCTCCCCGCGGAGGGGCGGCGGCCGTGTCCCCGCGGCGGGTGACGACGAGCGCTTCCGCCTGATCAGCCCATCCATGAAGATCGTCCGCCTCCTGGCCGCGAGCGCCCTGGTCCTTACCGCGTCCGCCGCGCGTGCGCAGGGGAGCACGGTGCGGGCGGACAGCGCGGCGTTCGCGGGCGCGGTGGTCTTCAGGCTGCGCAACGGGCCGAACCCGCTCGACATCGTGGGCAACGGCGGCGGGGGGATGGTGTTCGTGGCCTGGCGCGAGAACTACAACGCGCACGGCTACGCCCAGGTCGCGTTCTACGCGCGCGGCCGCTCGATCCCGGAGGACTCGGTGCTCTGGCAGCTCGTCCCCTTCTTCGGCGGCGAGCGCGGCTTCGACGTGGCGCAGACGCACATGGGCGCCGACTGCGTGCTGGTCGACCTGCGCGTGGTGCGGCCGCGGCGCGGCGGGCCGGTGGCCGTCGTCGTCGGCGAGCGTGAGCACGGCGACTCGTACATCGCCGAGGAGACGGTGCGCTTCCACGTCTACCGCCTGGAGACGAACCGCGACGGCGTGCCCGGGTGGCCGCTCCATCGCTTCGAGCACCAGCGCACCATCACCCCCACCCGCCGGTACTGCGACATCAACGAGGCCTTCCGGCGCGAGCTGGGGCTCGGCGCGCACGGCGCCGTGGCCGCGGAGTTCGGCAGCGCGGAAGCGGAAGAACGATGATGAAGACGATGACGATGCGGATGCTGGCCGCCGCGTCCGTGGCGGCCGCCGGGTGCGCGACGATGGCGCGCGCGCCGGACGTGCAGGCGCGGCTCGGCGAGGACTTCCGCCTCCCGCGCGGCCAGACGGCGGCGATCGCCGGCCAGCCGCTCACGGTGCGCTTCACGGGGGTGACGTCGGATTCGCGCTGCCCCATGGGCGTGCAGTGCATCCGCGCGGGCGAGGCGCGAGTGCACGTGGAGCTGCGCCTGCCGCGGCGGGAGATGGAGGACGTGGTTCTGGCGACCGCGCCCGCGCGGCCGCAGTACGCCTCGTTCGGCGCCTTCGACGTCCGGCTCGTGGCGCTGGAGCCGCCGCGGCGCACCGACATCCCGCATCCGCGCTACGTCGCCACGCTGCGCGTCACTCGCCGCTGAATTTTTTTCACGCAGAGGGCGCAGAGGTCGCAGAGAACTCACCGCGCGGTGGGTTTCCTCTGCGGCCTCTGCGCCCTCTGCGTGAGACTTTCTTTTGGGGATCTCAGTGTCCACATCTACAAACCTTGCGTTCATATAATTTAGTCTGCAAATGTTAATGGCCGATGTCATCTCCACTCGTCCCCCTCCCGGAGGTGGTCCCATGGCAGGCAAGCTCAACCCCGACGCGCTGAAGGTGGAGTCGTTCGCGACCATGTCCCCGGTCGGCTACAACGCCGCCGCCGCCGGCGACGCCATCACCGCGCCGCAGACGTGGGAGAAGTGGCTGGACTCGTGCTGCTACATCTGCTATCGGACGGGTCCCACGATGTGCGACTGGTGCTCGACGAACCCGCCCGTGTATCCGCCGAGCGACCCGGCCATCTGCCCCATCACGGTCGCCGCCGCCTGACGGGCACGCACGGGACGAGAAGAGCCGCCCGAGGGGGCGGCTCTTCTGCGTCCTGTCCGCGCGGCGGCGTCAGGGGGTCGGCATCGCCGCGTAGCGCGCCTCGAAGGCGCGGAAGGCGAGCTCCAGGTCGCGCTGCAGCTTCGCGCGCGGGCTGGCCGCCGCGAACGACGCGCAGCGCGCGCCCGCGAAGCCGCCCGCCGTCGGCGCGCACTCCGCCACCGGCGCGAACGTCCGCCCGTCGCGCCACACGCTGGCCCCGCCGACGAACGCGTGCTCCAGCGACGTCCTGGCCATCGCCTTGAGCGCCGCGTAGTCCAGCCCCTGCTCCTGCACCGCCTTCTGGTACTCGCGTGGCATCTCCGAGCGCGCCACGCCCTGGTCGTCCGTGGCCAGCGCCACGGGCACGCCCCAGCGGCGGTAGACGGCCAGCGGGTGGTCGCGCCCGCGGATGCCGAGGATGGCGTCGTTGCTGGTGAGCGCGATCTCCACCATCACCCCGCGGTCGCGCATCTCGCGCAGCAGCTCGTACGGGCGGTCCTCCCACATCACGTCCACGCCGTGGCCGATGCGGCTCGCGTGGCCGAGCTCCACCGACTGGCGGATGTGGAAGCGCATCCCCTCGGGCGGCACCAGCCCGGGGGACAGCTCGCCCGCGTGCAGACTGATCTTCACCTGGGGATAGAGGCGGTGGAGATAATCGATCATGCGCATGTGCAGCGTGAAGTCGCGCATGGAGATCAGCCCGTCCTCCGGCATCACCAGGTTGAAGCCGACCACCCGCGGGTCCGCGCGCGCCAGCTCGAAGCCGGTGAGGATCTGCGCGAACACCTGCGCCGGTGGCCGCCCGCGCCCGACCTGGTAGAGCCACCGCACGGCGACCTCGCATCCCGCCCCGCCGCCGCGGGAGGGCGTGCAGCGCAGCACCGTGTCGCGCCGCGCCTCCACGCGGGTGAGCGCGTCGCGCGCGGTCTGCACCACGCCCGGCATCCCCGGCCGCAGCGCGGCCAGCGCCGCCGCGAAGTCCGGCTCGCGGCCGGGCTCGAACGCAGTCGCCGGGACGTTCGAGGCGAGCTGCGTGGCCGCCGGGCCGTCGGCCGTCAGCATCAGCTCCAGGTAGCTCACGTTCCCGTCGGCCGCGCGCGCCTGCGCCTCGGCCAGCTCGTCGCCCACGCGGCGCGGCAGGGCGCCGAGCCTGGTGAACGCGTCGAAGAACTGGTCGTGCCCGCTGCGCTGCGCCGGGTTCCAGTTGCGCATCGACGCGGCGTCGATCAGCTGGCCGTAGAGCGTGGCGTCGTTCAGCGCGTCGGCCACGGGGATGGTGTCGCCGTGCGACCCGGCGCAGCTCGCGCGGACCATCGCCAGCGCGCGGCGGCTGACGCAGAGCGAGTCCTCGGCCGCCCAGCGCAGGAAGCTCTCCGCGTACACGGCGCCGGAGAGGTGGCTGTGCAGGTCGGCGCCCTTGGGCATCTCGCGCACGAAGGCGTACAGCAGCGGCGGCCGGTCGCGCACGGCGGCCAGGTACGCGGCCGTGCGCGCCTCGTTCGTCGCCTGCGCGCGGGCGGGAGGCGCGGCCGCCAGCGCGGCGGACGCGAGCGCGGCGGCGGTCGCCGCGCGGCGAAAGGTGGCGGCGGCGCTCAATCGATCCGCCGGAGCAGGGCGTTGAACACGTCGCGGCCGATCTCGTCCGCCAGCCCGTCGACCAGCTCGCGCACCGTCTCGCGGCCGTATCCCCGGTCCCCCTCGTCGAAGAGCACGCGGTCGGACATCGGCAGCTCGAGCGTCCGCCAATCTCCCTTGTACTCGGCCTTGCGGAACTGCGCGCCGGAGCGGGCGGTGGCGCTCCCCTGGTCGATCACGCTCCCCCAGCCACTGGCGTCCACCACGCGCCACGTCACGCGCGCCCACGTGTCGAGCCGCCCCTCGCGGACCGTGTAGGCGGTGTCCGCGCCGGAGCGGGTGCGCGCGGTGCGGCGCTGCGTCACCACCTCGCCCTCGGTCTGGCGGAGGCTGTCGAGCGCCATCACCACCACCAGCCGCGCGCCGATGCGCTGGCCGAGCCGCGCTCCCTCGGACGGTTCGATGGCGCCGCGCCCGTAGCCGCCGCGGTCGCTCTCGTCCAGCACGTCGATCCACTGCGGCGGGCGGCGCCAGAAGTCGACGGAGAGCGAGCGGTTGAGCGCGGGAAGGACCTGGTCGGGGAGCCGGTTGCGCGTGGACGGGGTGGTGCCCACGGGGAAGACGGCGACGCGCACCGTCCCCCGGCGCAGCGCCTCGCGCTGGAGCGACTCGGCGGCGCCGGCGGTGCCCAGCCCCAGGGTGGCGGCGGCCCCGGCGCGCTCGTACGCCGAGCGGTAGCGCCCGGCCGACATCTCGCTCTCCGCCCAGCCGTACAGCGCGTCGTAGCGCACCTGGTCCAGCCGCCCGCGCACCGCCGGCCCCGGCTCCCACTGGCGCGAGGCGCGGTCCAGCCAGCGCACCGCCTCGGGGTAGTTGCGCGCGCTCATCGCGCTGCTCGCCATCGCCACCGCCTGGTCCGACGCGCGGTCGAAGGTGGCCCGGCGGCGGGTGGGATAGTCGGCGGGGACGGCCAGCTGCACGCCGACCGACGCGGCGTCGGCGCGGAGCGCGTCCAGCCGGCCGAGCGCGTCCGCCGCGTCTGCGTAGCGCCCGGCCTGCGCGTCGGCATCGGCCTCGCGCAGGAAGTCGCCCATCGCCTGGTCGCCCGTCTGCTGCAGCCGCGCGCCGGCCTCGGTGAGCGTGCGGTCCTTCTTCAGCGCCTGGATGTAGCGCGCGGCGGCGTCGGCGGGGCGGCCCTGCTGCTCCAGCTGGACTCCCTGCTCCAGGCGCTTGCCTGCGCTGGCGCAGGCGGCGCCCACGGCGAGGGCCGCGAGCAGTGCGACGCCCAGGCGGAGACGGGTTCGGGAGAGGTGCGTCGGTGTGCGGCGCATGGTAGGTCCGTGCGGGGTCGGGGTGGCGGCGTGCGGCGGGACCTGCACGCCCTGTTCGGCGCGACTCGGGCTGCTGCGCGGGCGCGGGCCGCGCACCCTGCCGGGGGCGCGACTTCGCAGAAATATTTGCCCGCCTGTACGGCTTACGTTTCGCGCATTATTTTGTAACAGGCGGCAGTTCACCATCCAACCGATTGGACGAAGACATGAAGAAGCTCAATCTGAGCCTGGAGGAGCTTTCCGTCGAGAGCTTTGCGACCACCCTGAACCTGCAGGGCGTGGGCACGGTCCACGGGCGTGACGCCTCGGAGGGCACCGACTGCTGGAGCGTGTGCGGCGGAGCCTTCTGCAGCTGGGACTGCCACGCGGGAACCGGCCCCTACTGCAACACCGCCGCCGTCACCTGCGAGTACGGTCCGACCATGAACCCGATGGACACGAACTGCCTCGACGCGACCATGGCGGGCGAGACCTGCAACGGCGCCGACACCTGCTACGACACCTGCCCGATCTGACGTTCGCACGGCCGGGGTCCCAGCGCGTTCCCGCCGCCCCGCGCTGGGGCTTCGTCCGTTTTGCGACGTAATGATTGTCATTCGCGGATGCGCACGGCCCGGTCGTACACGGCGCGGGAGATGAGGGCGATGGCGCGCTCCGCGGCCTCCTGCCCGCGCGTCGCCCGTTTGGTGAAGACGGCGATGGCAACGCGGCGGCCGTCCGGCAGGGTGACGATTCCCACGTCGTTGACCACCGCGGTGATGCCGTCGGCGTCGCCCGCGGTCCCCGTCTTGTGCGCCACGCGCGCGCCGGCGGGGAGCATGCCGCGCAGGCGGTTGGGCCCGGTCCGCGTCTCCGTCATCATCTCCAGCAGCAGTGCCGTCGAGCGGGGGGAGAGGAGGCGCCCGCGCGCGAGGGAGACGAGCAGCCGCGCCATTCCCTCCGGCGTGGCGGTGTCGCGCGGGTCGCGGAGATACGCCTCCATCGCGGCGCGGCGATTCGCATCGCTCACCCGCGCGGCCAGCGAGTCGGAGATGCGCTTCGGCTCGCGTCCGGGCACGTACAGGACGCCGCGGAAGTCCAGCGCCAGCCGCCCCTCGCCGCGATCCACGCGCACGCCGGTGACGCCGAGGGCGCGCATCGTCCGCGTCACCCCCGCGGGCCCGCCGGCGAGCGGGAGGAGGAGGTCGGCCGCGGTGTTGTCGCTCTCGCTGGTGGAGAGCCGCAGCAGCTCGCGCACGGTGTAGCGCGCGTCGTCGTCGGGATGTCGTTCCGCGATGGGACTGTGCCCCGCGCGCAGGTCCGCCGCGGCGACGGGCATCTCCGCGTCGAGCCGCACCTGCCCCGCATCCACGCGGCGCAGGAGGGCGATGGCGAGCGGGAGCTTGAACACGCTCTGCATCGGGAACCGCTCGCCGCCATTGACCACCACCATCTCCCCCGTCCGCAGATCGATCGCCGCGGCGCCCACGGTCGCGCCCGACGCGGCGGCGATGCGCTCCATCTCCCGGCGCAGCGCGGCGGCGGAGGTGTCCTGCGGCGCGGCGTGGAGGAGCAGCGATGCGGCGAGGGTGGCGAGCACGGGTGGAAGATGCGGCGGCGGGATCGGCGGTGATGGTGAGGAGAACGTACGGGTGCGGGGCTGGATCGAGCAAGCGGGGCGCGTGCCTTGCCGGGCGCGTTATCTTCCGGAAACCACCGGCGACTCACGATTGGGGATGGAGGGACGATGGCGGAGGAGGGGACGCGCGTGGAGGTGACGCGCAACGAGGCCCAGGAGCAGTGGGAGGCGCACGCCGGCGGGGAGATGGGCGTGCTGACGTACTCGGAGCAGGATGGGAAGCTGTTCCTGCTCCACACCGAGGTTCCCGAGGCGCTGGAGGGGCAGGGGATCGCCGGCCGGCTGGTGCGCACCGCGCTGGACTTCGCGCGGGAGAAGGGGAAGAAGGTGGTGCCGTTCTGCCCCTACGCCCGCACCTGGATCCACCGCCATCCCGAGTACGCGGACGTGGTGGCGGAGGAGGATTGAGGGTGTTTTCGCCGCGTGAAGATGGGCGGGTACACCACGGGCGGGATTCGACGGGCGGGTAAACCCGCGTCTGGAAGATTGGGAAGCCTGCTGCGCAGGCTGCGCGCGAGAGGTCCGGGCGTCCCGATCGCCTCCCGTGAAGTCGCACGTTGTGGAAAAGCCTCGCGATTGCGAGGCTTTTCGCGTCCGGGATCAGCCGATGCTTATTCGGCACAGCCGACCTCGCACGTAACGGTGCACTCGAAGGCGCAGGTGACGTGGCCGCAGGTGGCGTACTCGCCGCAGGCCGTGTTCGGCGTGCAGCACCAGGTGTCGCAGGCGGTGCCATAGCAGGTGGGCTGCTGCGTGTACTGGCAGCCTCCCGCCGTTCCACCGCATCCTCCCCATCCGTCGCTCCCGCATTCCGGCGGGCAGGTGCCGCCGCAGGTGGCATCGGGCGCACAGGTCTCGTAGCTGTAAGGTTCGGTGTCCCCGGCGCCGCGCACCGTGCCACGGTTGGATGATGCGGGCGTGGTGTCGAACGACTGCACCGCCAGCGACTCGAGCTGCAGCGTGAGCTTGCGCATGGTAAGAGCTCCCGTCGTGGTGAGTGTGGATGACGTCCCTTGTACGATCCGCATTCGGTGACACCCCTCACCACGCGCTTCCCGACGTTCAGCAGGCGTTCACCGACAGGGTAGCGGGAGGTTCCGGATTGCCGCTCAGTCGGGCCTCTGCGCTCTCGCCCACTCCTCGCGGGTGATGCGCCAGACGCCGATGCCGGGCATCTCCTTGAACATGGTCGTCTTCCACAGCGTCATCCCGTTGCGCCGGGCGACGGCGATGGAGCGGTGGTTGTCGGGGTGGATGAGGGAGATGACGTGCGGGACGGCGAGATTGCGGAACGCCCAGTCGCGGCAGCCGACGGCCGCCTCGGCGGCGTAGCCGCGGCCCCAGAACTCGCCGCCGAGCGCGTAGCCGACCTCCACCTCGTCCACGCCGTCGATGTGCTGCATGATCAGCCCGCAGCGCCCGACGAACGCGCCGTCGTCCTTCCGTACCACGGCCCACTGCCCCCACCCGTGCTCGCGGTAGTGGTCGTCCCACCGCTGCCGCTGCGTGGCGACGAACTCGTCGAGCGGGGGCGGGGGATACGCGGCGATGAAGCGCACGACCTCGGGGTCCTGGTAGAACTCGTGCATCCGCGCGAAATGGTCGTCGTTCAGGCGGCGCAGGCGCAGCCGCGTGGTCTCGAGCACCGTCTCGCCGCCGTCCGCCATCGCGTGTCTCCTTCGTTTCGGGTGAAGCCTTGCCACGGATGTTAGCTTGCCGATGGCGTCGCGTCACGCGGGGACCCGAAGCTGTCCCCCGTCCCCCATTCCCCGTCCCCTGAAGGTCATGGCCACCGACCTCGAGATCGCGTTCCCGCGCCTCACGCACGAGCAGAAGATGGCGCTCTGCCCGCTGGGCCACCGGCGTGACATGCAGGCGGGCGAATTCCTGTGGCGCGCGGGGGAGCGGGGGTTCGGCTTCTTCGTGGTCATCTCCGGCCGCGTGGAGATCCTCGACACCTCGGGCGACGAGCCGCGCCGGGTGACCATCCACGAGCCCGGCGAGTTCACCGGCGACGTGGACGTGCTGACCGGGCGCGGCAGCCTGGTGGACGCCCGGGTGATCGAGCCCGGCGAGGTGCTGGAGCTGGACGCCGCCGCCGTGCGCCGCGCCGTGGGCGAGCTGCCGGAGATCAGCGAGATCCTGCTGCGCGCCTTCCTCACGCGCCGCACGCTGCTGCTGAGCCAGGGCTACCAGGGGATCCGCATCATCGGCTCGCGCTTCTCGCCCGAGGCGCACCACCTGCGCGAGTTCTGCAGCCGCAACGCCATCCCCTACACCTGGCTGGACCTGGAGGCCGACCCGCGCGCCGACGAGCTGCTGCGCGCCTTCGGCGTGGGGCCCGAGCAGACGCCCATCGTCATCGGCCGCGACGGCAAGTGGGTCAGCAATCCGTCGCCCGCCAGGCTCGCGCACTACATGGGGCTGGACGTCCACGTCTCTCCCGGCGACGTGTACGACCTGGTCGTGGTGGGCGCGGGTCCGGCCGGGCTCGCCGCCTCCGTCTACGCCGCGTCGGAAGGGCTGCGGACGCTGACGCTGGACGGGGTGGCGCCGGGCGGGCAGGCGGGCACCAGCTCGCGCATCGAGAACTACCTGGGCTTTCCCACCGGGATCAGCGGCGCCGACCTGGCGCGCAAGGCGCTCCTGCAGGCGCAGAAGTTCGGCGCGCAGATCTCCGTGCCCGTGTCCGTGGCCGGGCTGCGGCTGGAGGGCGGGCTGCGCATCGTGAGCCTGGAGGACGGGACGGAGGTGGCCGCGCGCTGCCTGCTGGTGGCCAGCGGCGCCGAGTACCGCACGCTCGACGTCCCCGGCATCCGCCCGATGGAGGGCGCCGGCGTCTACTACGCGGCCACGGAGATGGAGGCGCGCCTCTGCGGCGGCGACGACGCGGTGATCGTGGGGGGCGGCAACTCGGCCGGGCAGGCGGCGATGTACCTCACGCGCTTCGCCCGCACCGTGCACGTGGTGATCCGCGGCGACGACCTGGGGAAGAGCATGTCGCGCTACCTGGTGGACCGCGTGGAGAACGCGCAGAACGTGCGGGTGCACCGCGGCTGCGAGGTGGTGGCGGTGGAGGGGAACGGCGCGCTGCACGGCGTCACCGTGCGCTGCGCGGACACGGGCAAGGAGGAGCGCATCGCCACCCGCGCGCTCTTCCTGTTCATCGGCGCGCGGCCGCGGACGGAGTGGCTGCGGCGCTGCGTGGAGCTCGACCGCTCGGGCTTCGTGCTCACCGGCCAGTCGCTGCCGCCCACCGCGCGCGAGCACCCGGTGTGGCGCGCGGCCGGGCGCTCGCCCTACTTCCTGGAGACGAGCCTCCCCGGCGTGTTCGCCGCGGGCGACGTGCGCAGCGGCTCGGTCAAGCGCGTGGCCTCCGCCGTCGGCGAGGGGTCGATGGCGGTCAGCTTCGTGCACGCCCACGTCGGCGCGCCGGGCTGATCATCCAGAAGTCTCTCACAGAGGTCACGGAGAACACAGAGGAGGCAGGGAGATGCAAGGCTGTTCTCCGTGTCCTCTGTGCCCTCTGTGAGAGATCAAAAAGCGGATCGGGAGGGCGTGTGGCGGAGACGAGGACGGCGCTGGTGACGGGCGGCAACCGCGGGATCGGGCTGGAGACCTGCCGCCATCTCGCGCGCCGCGGCTGCCGCGTGATTCTCGGCGCGCGCGACCAGGCGCGCGGCGAGGAGGCGGCGCGCTCGCTGGCCGCCGACGGCGAGGTGGTCTGGCGGCGGGTGGACGTGGCGGACTTCGCCGGCCTTCCCGCGCTGGCGGAAGAGATGGAGCGCGAATTCGGCGGCGTGGACGTGCTGGTGAACAACGCCGCCGTGCTGCTCGACGAGTGGACGCCCGTTCTCGATCTCCCGCTCGACACCGCGCGCGAGACCTTCGAGACGAACTTCTTCGGGGTGCTGGCGATGTGCCAGGCGTTTCTGCCGGGGATGATTCGGCGGCGGTTCGGACGCGTGGTCAACGTCTCGTCCGGCGCCGGGCTGCTGTCGCAGATGGAGGGATACGCGCCCGCGTACTCGATGTCGAAGGCGGCGCTGAACGCGCTGACGCGGCAGATGGCATACGCCGCGCGCGGCCGCAACGTGCTGGTGAACGCCGTCGACCCCGGCTGGGTGCGCACCGACATGGGCGGGAGCGGCGCGCCCCGCTCGGTGGAGCAGGGCGCCGACACTGTCGTCTGGCTCGCCACGCTGCCGGACGGCGGCCCTACCGGCGGTTTCTTCCACGACCGCCGCCAGATCCCGCTGTGATGAACACAGCCTTCACCTCGCCCCGACGGGGTGATCGCCTGTGCTGTAGAATGCGAGAACGTGCAGGGGGCGCCCCATCCGGAGCGCCCCCTTGCTTCATCCGACCGCGATCGCGCCGTGCCTCAGCAGTAGGACGACCACGGCTGGACGTCGCACCACGGCGGGGCAGGGCACGAGTAGCAGGAGTACTGGATCCCCGTGGGCTCGCACTCGATGCCACTTTCGTAGGTGTAGGTGTGGGCGTGCACGGTCCCCCCGCCGCCCTTTTTTCCCGCCGTGTCCAGGGAGTGCACCTTGATCTGGTCGAGGTTGAGCTTGAGTTTCTTCATGGGCCGCCTCCCTGGAGCAGGAGAAATGAGCCGCGACGTTGCGGTACGTCTATCGTACCATCGTTCGGCTGCAATCGACAATGAGCATCGAAAGGCCATTATCTGCAATCCGCCGCCTCACCCGGGAAAATCCCCGCGTCGTCCCGACTAAGTACGAGGTCCACCCATCCGCCTCGTACCGGAACGACGATGAACAGACGAGAGCTGATCCGCACCCTGTCCGAACGCGCCGGGCTGACGCAGGCGCGCGCGGCCGACGCCGTGAACGCGCTCTTCGACGCCGCGGAGGGGATCATCCCCGAGAAGCTCAGGGCGGGCGAGCGGGTGCAGATCCCCGGCTTCGGCACCTTCACGCGCAAGGACCGCCCGGAGCGCGCCGGCCTCAATCCGCGCACCGGCGCGGAGATCACCATCGCCGCCTCGAGCGCGCCGGCGTTCAAGCCCGGCCGCGGCCTGCGCGACGCGATTCTGGGCGAGACGCCGACGCGCGGGACGGTGATGCGCGGCCGCCGCGGCCCGCGCGGGACGTCGAGCGCCGGACCGCGGAATGCGGGTCCGATGCGATGAGCACGCTGGCCCAGGCGCGCCAGGACTACTACGAGCTCTCGGGGAAGGCGAGCGACGCCGCGCGGCAGCTGGCCTTCGCCGGGATCGCGGTGATCTGGGTGTTCAAGTCCGAGACGAACGGCGTCGTCTCCGTCCCCGACGCGCTCGTCCTTCCCGGGCTGCTGATCGTCGCGGCGCTCTTCGTGGACCTGCTGCAGTACGTCGCGGCCGCCGCGCTGTGGGGCGTCTTCACCCGCGCGAAGGAGCGCCGCGGGACAAAGCCGGACGACGCCGTCACCGCGCCCGCCATCATCAACTGGCCCGCGCTGGCCTGCTACGGGCTGAAGATCGCGCTGGTGCTGTGGGCGTACCTCTGCCTGGGCCTGTACCTCCGAAGCCTGGTCGCACGCTGGTACGATCTCCCGTGAGACCGAATCGCCGGATTAACTGTGCATTGGAGGAAGGAACAGGCCTGGCATGTCATTCCGAAGGCGCTGCACCGCCCTGTCCTCCATGCCAATGTCGTGGCGCCTGAGGAATCTGTGGCCGGCTCCCGAGCCACAGGCCGCCTGTCGCTCGGCGCATGCCATGGATTCCACGGGCGCCGCCCAGAATGACATCCGATCGGAATGCACCATTAATTCCGGCAGCCGGTATGAGACCAGATCCGGGTGAAGCTTGGTGCGTCCGACCGGATTCGTGCTGACGCGATGATAGATCCTTCGGCCTGCAAGCGCTTGCACAGACGCTGGTTACGGTCTGGCCGGCCTGACGTCAGCGTGGGATCGGCCCGGATGCATCGACCCGACTCCCGGATCCGCTGAGCGCCGTCACCGCCGGTGGAGGATGGCCTCCAGCCGGGTTGCCCGAATCAGCGCTTCCAATTCGGCTGTTTGTCGGTTGAAGGATGGCTCGTCAGATTTACTTGGCCCGTTCCGTCGGCATTCATGATGTAAATCTCGCTGTTCCCGTCCCGCCAAGTTGCGAACACGATCTTCGAACCATCGGGGGACCATTTCGCATCTGTATCGTACCCAGGTTCGGAAGTTAGCTGAACCTGATCGCCTCCATTTGCGTTCATGATTCAATAGCGATAGCCATTCGAGTCATTGCGGCGGAACAAGATTCTCGTACCGTCAGGTGACCAACTTGGCTCGATTTCATAAGCCGGGCTATTGGTTACGTTCACCAAGCCTGTACCATCAGGATTGATAACGTAGATATCCAGCCACCAGTCCACAAAGGTGATCTTACTGCCGTCTGGCGACCAAGCTGGACTACCACCAATTACACCGATCCGGGTTGGATTAGAGCCATCCGACTCCATTACATGAAGTTGCCAGTTTCCCCCTCGGGTGCTCAGGAATGCCATCTTGGTCCCGTCGGGGACCATGTCGGTTCTTCGTCCTCGGCAGGATCATTCGTTAGATCCCTCAGACCGCCGCTACCATCAGAGTTTACAACGTAAATATCCGGGTTTCCGCTACGATTACTGACAAAGGCAATCTTGTTCCCATCCGGGGACCAGGTTGGATCAGAATCAACGTGGGAATCAAATGTTAATCTTATTTCCCCCGTCCCGTCAGAGTTTATAACGTATATTTCAGGGTTCCCGCCTGCGCTGCTCATATGCTCTCGGATAAATGCTATTCTTTTGCCATCGGGAGACCAAACCGGTAGCAAATTTTCATTCCAACTGTTCACGTTACTGTACACGGTGCTATAGGTTAAGCGTCTCAAACCATTCCCATCCGCCTCCATTATATAGATTTCACTAGCAGATGGGTCAAAAGCCGGGCTATCTCGATTGCTCGCAAACGCAATAACACCACCTAGGACCGTAAATGTTACCGAGTCAGCTCGGCCTTGTACGGTGGCGAAGATGGTCACGATCCCTGGCGCCAAACCTGTCACAAGGCCATCCTGATCAACACTGGCAATAGTTCGGTCAGAACTCGACCAGACGATTGGCTCCCCACTAAGTAATTCATCATGAAGGTCGTACACTGACGCGAAAAACTGTTTGGTACTGCCAACTGTGGTCTGTGTGACTGCCGGTGAAACTTTGACGCTATTAACGATACCAGCCTCGATCCGGAACCTAATTCGAAGGGTTCGCCCGTATACAACGGCTACGTAGCTGTTGTTAACGTTCTTAACTTCCTTTGCGGTTCGTACGAGATCTACGTCGGCGTGTCCAAGTTCAGTTCCGCCAGCCAGAACCTTAATGCGATAGTTTCGCGCTGGATCAAGAGAATACTGATCAGTGCGCCAGTCAACAAAATACTGCTCGTTGACGATATCAACGTGGACAGTTTCCGCACCAGGTCCGCTCGTCATGGTATACTGACCAATGACATTTTCGCAGGACGTTGTCCAAACGCAAATTTGGACTATAGGCGAAACAGCTGAATCGAACGTCCCTGTTGTGTTTGGAGGTGTTGCTATGGGTTGTAAAAAGTAAAAGTGCGGCCTACCTCCGTACCGAGCGTCCAAGATCTCAGCGCGGAAACTAGGAGCGGATGAATCTGGAGGTGTTGCCAAGTCGCTGCAGCCAAGAGCGATCAGTAGCGCGAAAGCGACCCATCTCTTTTCTCTAGCCATCGGTTCACCTGACCTTCTCAATAAGATAGTTGGAAGAAGTTCGCTTACAGTCGGCACTGTGTCGCACGTGGGCGACGGAAACACCCGGCGCATATTATCATCACAGATAAGATGCTCACGTCCACACTATCAATGCAAGCGTCACCACATCCGCTATCTCTCAGGTTCGATTCTTAGCGGCGGAGGATGGCTTCCAGCGCCGGATCGCGCCCGGCGAAGTAGTCGCGCGACGTCATGCGTACGCGGATCTCCGGCGTCACGCGGTCGGCGAAGAGCTCGGTGTCGAGGTACGGGCTGCGGGGCTGCGTCTTCCGCGCCCCGTAGCTGTGCACCTTGTCGGCGAAGTGCAGCGTCAGCCCGGAGCTGGGCATCACCAGGTTGCCGCCCTCGGACCAGAACTCCATCCCCTCGCCCGGCCCGTCGCCCACGATCGTCGCCCGCGCCCACTGGCGGATCTGCGCCACGTGCGTCAGCCCGGCCGAGAAGGTCGCGCGGCCGGTGATCACGTAGAGCGGGAGACGGCGCTCGCCCACCGCCGCCGCCAGCCGCTCCACGAACGGCCGCGCGATCTGCAGGTTCCCGCCCGTGTTGAAGCGCTCGTCCAGCACGATTCTGGAGATGGAATCGCCCGCGAGCGCGGCCAGCACCCGCTGCGTGAACGCGTCCATGGTCTCGTCGCGCATCTGCACCGCGCGGTTGTGCTGGATGTAGAGTGTGCGCTCCGTGGGGAGCCATGCGATCCAGTACGCCCGCAGCGGGTCGCGGAGATAGAGCGGCAGCCGCGCGGAGTCGGCCGGCAGCGCGCTGGCCCACGGCCCCTGCGCGCCGGGATGCAGGGGCGACAGGTCCCACCACGCCTCCGTCGGCTCCGTCGAGTGGCGGAGCGGGAGCGGCTCCAGCACCCGCTCGCCGCGCCGCCCGTCGCGGCCCACGAAGGTGACGGACGGCGGCGCACCCGGCGCGCAGACGTGCAGCCCGGCCAGGATCTCCGGGCTGGTCATCGTGTAGCCGGCCATGTACTCGCCCCACGCGTCGTTCCCCGCGTACAGCGGCCGCACCAGGCGCCGCACCTCGTCCACTCCCCGCCCGCAGATGCGCAGCAGCCGCGCGCCGAGCAGCGCCTCGTAGCCCGGCTGCGCGCGGACCACGAACAGCCCGTCGTCGAACCACCACACGCGCACCGGCAGCCGCCGCACCTCGCTGCGGTTGCGCACCAGGTACAGCCGCGTGTGCGCGTTCTCCGCCATCGCCACGGCGCGCGCCAGCCCCACGATCACCTCCTCGTTCGTCAGGCGATCCGCGGAATCGGAGAGCGCCGCGACGGCCGAGCGGAACCGCGCCCGCGCCTCGTCGCCGAAGCTGCGGTCGCGCGCCAGGAACGAGTCCGCCGCGAAGCGCAGGTCCGCGCGCCACCCGTCCGGCGTCATCGACGTGCGCTGCGGGTGGACGGGCACGGCGGCAAGGACCGCGGCCGCGAACGTGAGAAGGAAGACGGTTCGCCGGTCCGGCATCGGGGCTCGCGGGTTTGCAGGGGGGGAGGGGCGGGAGCGTTTGTTTCTTCGATGGCGAGGCGCATCCAGGGGTTTGAACCGATCCGGATGCAGGTTCACCCGGCACGCGGGCGCCGCCGCATATCCAATCGTTGCTCCCTTCGCCGTGCGACCCTATCGTTCGCGGAAAGCCCCTGCTCCTTTCCGCCCAAAATAGTGCGATTCTCCCTCTCCCCCGGTATCTCCATGAAGACCTACTTTCACGTCACGAAAAAGAGCAAGCTCCCCGAAATCCTGGCCGGCGGGCTGAAGCCTTCCTCGGGGATCGCGGAGGGCGGAATGAGCGCCGACTCGGGCGAGGCGAGCAAGTACGCGGAGCAGGACCGTGGGCTGATCTACATGTGGACCAAGGTCGGTTACACGGACAAGTTCAAGAAGCATAACGAGACCTATGCGCTCATCGTGGTGCGGCTGGACGACCAGTTCGACGGGGCTCACGTCGGCGTGACGAAGTTCGCGGTCCAGGAGGGCAAGACGAAGGATACGGTGGGTCTCACGACCGTGGTCTGCGACGCCACGATTCCGGTGACCTCCCTTTTCTACTGGAGGGAAGAGGCACACAGGAAAAACTGGAACGAGCTCCGCCCGCTGACGAAGTGGGGCGCGTTCAGCATGGCCATGGAGAAAAAAGACACGGAGATCTGGGGTGGCGACGAATAGACGCTCGTCGCCACGGCGTACGGCAGCGGCCCCGCTCCCGGTCCGGAGCGGGGCCGCGTCTTCATCGGCATACGTGGGGGACGGCTATGGCTGCAGCGGCGCGCGGAAGCCGTTGCGGGCGACGTAGTCGAGCGCCACGCGGCCCTCGGGCGAGTGCACGGCGCCACGGCGGTGCAGGTCGCGCAGCACGGCACTCCCCGCGTCGCCCATGTCCGCCAGCGTCCACACGGCCACGGCGGGCGCGTCGTAGCCGTCCGCGGGGTTCGCGTCGCCCGTGGCGATCGTGGTCAGATAGGCGAGGGCGCGGCGGCGGTCGGGCGCGAGGGAGAGGAGCCGGAGCGCGGCGCGGCGGACGTTGGCGTCGTCGCTGCGGCGGTGGATGCGCTCCAGCCGGGCGCCGGTGCCGGGCGCGGCCGTGCGGGCGAGCGTGATGACGGCGGCCTGGCGGACGGCGGGATCGTCCGAGCGCAGCGCCAGCCGCTCCAGCGCCAGCTGCACCGCCGGGTCGGCCGCAGCGGGGTCGGCGGCCGAGAGCGTGACGGGCGCCTCCGCGGCCATCGACGCGCGGCCGGGGAGCGGCTCCTCGGGGCGGCGGACGGACGAGGCGGGCAGGGTGATGCTGTACTCGACGCCGTTCTGCTCGCGCACGCGCAGCTCGTACCCGGACGCCGTGCGCACCAGGCGGCCGGCGTCCTCCTGCGCCCGCGCGGAGGCGGCGAGCAGGTGCATGGGGACGACGAGAAGCGGGATGGCGCGGCGGATCGGCATCATCGTCCACCTCGGAAAAGGGTCGTGCGTGATGATACAACGCGCCACGCCGCGGGTTTCCGACGCGATCACAGGCGTTGACGCGGACACCGACGCACCGCGTATTGAAGCGGGAAGAGTCATCCTCGCGATCCCACTGACACGGAGGCGGCGATGCGGCGAATCCCGGTCTCGGTCTGGCTGGTGCTCGGGCTGGCCGTGGCCATCCACGCGGACTGGCACCTGGCGCGGCCGGCGCACGGCCATCACCGGCTGAGCTTCGACTGGCCGTACCACTGGGTGACGGCGATCCCGGTGTTCGTGCTGGCGGCGTGGATCGTGTGGCGGCGCTGGCCGGACCGGCTCGCCGCGGCATCCGCGCTGAACCTGGGGCTGGCGCTCGTCGCCGCGCAGGTGCTGGAGCCGCTGGCGGAGCAGGTGGGCTACTTCCACCGCTTCGCGCTGGGGATCGAGCCGGAGCGGTGGCCGGCCTTCCTCACCTTCACCGGCACCGGTCTGCTCGCGTACGCCTGCACGCTCGCCCTGCTGCGGATGCGCATGTCCCCGCGCGCGGAAACGGCGGCATCTCCCGCGAGCTGACTGCGACGTCCGTGAATTCGATCGATGCACCCGGACTGGATGCCAGGCGGCGCCCGAGGAATCCATGGCATGCGTCCGAGCGACAGGCGGCCTGTGGCTCGGGAGCCGGCCACAGATTCCTCAGGCGCCTACGATTTGGCATGGAGGACAGGACGGCGCAGCGCCTTCGGAATGACATCCTTTCCTCCAATGCACAGATGATCCTGAGATTGGGTGCGAGAGTGCATCCCCTGCGCAGCGAGGCTGGGGAGGCAGCATCCCCCCGATGACGTAGTTTGCAGAGCTTGAGATGTGATTAAAAGAAGGCGCCGCGGACGGGAATCGTCCGCGGCGCCTTTTCACGCGATCAGAGGACGCTCGCGCCGGCTATGGCTTCGATGCGGCGGCGTCGCGCTGGAGGAGCGCCTGCACCTGCGCCCGGAGCTCGGCCACCTCGCCGTGCAGCCCGGCCACCTCGCCGCGCAGCTGGGAGACCTCGGCGGTGCGCTGGTCGAGCTGCTGCTGCAGCGACGCCGTCCGGGCCTCGAGCGCCTTCACCCCGGCGAAGTTCACCCCGTCGATGTCGCCCAGGCCGATGGTGGTGGCCCCCAGCCCCAGCCCGAACGCCGCGTAGAAGTCCTCGGCGAACGGACCCATGTGCCGGATCCCCGGATCGGCCCCGATCATGTTCCAGGTGGTCACCGGCACCTGGCGGATGCGGAGCAGCACGTCTTCGCCGTCCACCGCCGCGAAATGCTCCTTCACCGTGCGGCTCGACGCGCAGGTCCAGCTGGGCACGGCCACGGTCAGGTCGCACCCCACGTTGCCGCCGGCGCCCGGGGTGTTGCCATTGGAGGCGGTGCTCACGCGCAGCCGGAACCCGCCGTTGTAGCGGGCGCGGAACTCGTTGTCGGCCTGGTTGCGCACCGAGTCGGTGGTCGACTCGTCACCCATGGCCATGGTGCCGGTGTGCGTGTTGTTCGACGCGCGATAGCCGAGGGCCACCGAGTAGTCGTTGTTGGCCGTGGTGCGGTAGCCCAGCGCCACCGAGCCCTGCCCGCCCGCGCGCACCGTGTAGCCGATGGCGGTGCAGGCGAACCCCGAGCAGACGTTGCTGGCCCCCGCGCTGAACCCGGCCGTGCCGCTGACCGTGACGCCCGAGCCGAAGCCCACGCCCACGGTCGAGCTCACCGTCACCTGGTCGCCGTAGGCGAAGGCGCCGTAGCCGCTGGCGATCACCTGGTTGCCGCCGGCGAAGGTGAAGTCGTCCATGTTGGCGTCGTCCCAGTTGGTCTGGGCGGTGGGGACGCGCCCGAAGCGGACCGAGCCGCGGCAGGGGTGCCAGAAGAAGAAGGTGCCGGCGCCGCCGCCGGTGGG
>DASUYB010000071.1 GCA_036377595.1 Longimicrobium sp.
GTGAAGAGTGGAGCGAACGCGGAGAAAAGCTCGGCCAGCTCGGTCAGGTTGGCTTGCATCGACAGTGCGCCCCGGGTTCGGTGGGGGCACCATGGCTACACGATGCAACGCCTGTGCTGAAATGGACAAAGTCGAGCTGAGGCCGGCCAGACCGCAACCAGCATCCACACCGATGGCTGCAGGCCGAAGGATCTATAACATCGGCCACACGACACTCCGCGCGACGCACCGAGCCTTTCCCCGCGCATCCCGCATCAGCCGATGACGACCAGCCCATCGCACGTCGCCCAGTCCGACCGTCCGCTCGCCGGCAAGGTTGCGCTCGTGGCGGGGGCCACGCGCGGCGCGGGACGCGGCATCGCCATCGAGCTCGGTGCGGCGGGGGCGACGGTCTACGTCACCGGCCGTAGCACGCGCGAGCGGCGGTCCGAGTACGACCGCCCGGAGACGATCGAGGAGACGGCGGAGCTCGTCTCCGCTGCCGGCGGCGCCGGGATCGCCGTGGCGACAGACCACCTGCAGCCGGCCGAGGTGGAGGCGCTGGTCGCGCGGATCGGGCGCGAGCACGGGCGGCTGGACGTGCTCGTCAACGACGTCTGGGGCGGCGAGAAGCTGATCGAGTGGGAGACGCCGATCTGGCAGCACTCGCTCGACGGCGGCCTGCGCATGCTGCGGCTGGCGATCGACACGCACCTCGTCACCAGCCACTTCGCGCTCCCGCTCCTCGTCTCCCATCCCGGCGGGCTGGTGGTGGAGGTGACCGACGGCACCGCCGTGTACAACCAGTCGCATTACCGGCTGAACGCCTTCTACGACCTGGCGAAGACGTCGATCACGCGGCTGGCGTGGGGCCTGTCGCGCGAGCTGGCGCCGCACGGGTGCACGGCCGTCTCGCTCACCCCCGGATGGCTCCGCTCGGAGATGATGCTGGACGCGTTCGGCGTCACCGAGGCCAGCTGGCGCGACGCGACGAAGTTCCAGCCGCACTTCGTCATCTCCGAGTCGCCGCGCTTCGTCGGGCGTGCGGTGGCGGCGCTCGCCGCCGATCCCGATCGCGCGCGGTGGAACGGGGAGAGCCTGTCGAGCGGCCAGCTGGCGCAGGTCTACGGCTTCACCGACGTGGACGGCTCGCGCCCCGACTGCTGGCGCTACCTCGTGGAGGTCCAGGAGGCCGGCCTCCCCGCCGACGCGTCGGGGTACCGCTAAGTTCGCGACGGTTGTATCTTTACGTCTCATCCTCACATCCCCGACCCACCCATGAAGATTCCGGGTGCCGCGCTCGCCGCGGCGCTATGGGCCGGTTCCGCGCACGCGCAGGCCGATTCCGTCGCCCGCGTGGACAGCATCTTCTCACGCTGGAGCGCGCTCGACGTGCCGGGGTGCGCCGTCACCGTCGCCCGCGGCGGGCGGACGCTGCTCACGCGCGCCTACGGCATGGCCGACCTGGAGCACGACGTCGCCAACTCGGCCGAGACGGTGTTCGAGGCGGGATCCGTCTCCAAGCAGTTCACCGCGGCGGCCGTCGTGCTGCTGGCGCAGGACGGGAAGCTGTCGCTGGACGATCCCGTGCGGCGCTACGTCCCCGAGCTGCCCGACTACGGCGCGCCCATCCGCATCCGCCACCTGCTGAACCACACCAGCGGGCTGCGCGACTGGGGGACGGTGGAGGAGATCGCCGGGTGGCCGCGCGGCACGCGCACCTACACGCACGCGCACGTGCTCGACATCGTCGGCCGGCAGCGGGCGATCAACTTTCCACCGGGCTCGCAGTACCTCTACAGCAACACCGGCTACAACCTGCTGGCCGTCATCGTCGAGCGCGTGTCGGGGATGCCGTTCGCGCGCTTCACCCGCGAGCGCATCTTCCAGCCGCTGGGGATGACGCGCACGGAGTGGCGCGACGACTACACCCGCGTGGTGAAGGGCCGCGCGCAGGCGTACGAGATGGGCGACGACGGCGCGCCGCACCTGCAGATGCCCTTCGAGAACGTGCACGGCAACGGCGGCCTGCTGACCACCGTGGGCGACCTGCTGCGCTGGGACGAGAACTTCGCGACGGGACGCGTCGGCGGGCGCGCGCTGGTGGACGAGCTGCAGCGGCGGGGTGTGCTGACGGGCGGGCGGCGGATCGAGTACGCCGAGGGGCTGGTCGTCACCCGCTGGCGCGGCATCCCCGAGGTGAACCACAGCGGCGCCACGGCCGGATACCGCGCCTGGCTCGCGCGCTACCCCGAGCAGCGGCTCACCGTCGCCGTCCTCTGCAACGCCGCGCAGGCCAACGCCGTCACCTTCGGCCGCCGCGTCGCCGACGTCTTCCTCCCCGCGCGCGCGCCGGCACCCGCGCTGCCGCAGGCCGCGCTCGCCGAGGCGGAGCTTTCCGCGCGCGCGGGCATCTACCGCAACACGCGCACGAACGTCCCCGTGCGGCTCGCGGTGCGCGACGGCCGGCTCGTCGCCAACTCGCAGCCGCTGCTCCCGCTCTCCGCCACGCGCTTCCGGCTGGGCGGGCCTGAGGGGCCGGCGGTGGAGTTCGAACCCGCATCAGCCGGAGCGCGCGCCGGGATGCGCGTCATCGCCGCCGACGGCGACACCATCGCGTACGAGCCGGTGGAGGCGTGGACGCCCGCCAATCTCGCCGCGTTCGCCGGTGAGTATCGCAGCGACGAGGCCGAGGTCATCTACACCATCGCCGTGGAGAGCGGGAAGCTGGTGCTGCGCCGCCGTCCGGACGTGCGCATCGAGCTCACGCCCGTCTACCGCGACGCCTTCACCACCGAGAACGGCTGGGTGCTGCGCTTCACCCGCGATCGCACCGGCCGCGTGAACGGCTTCGGCCTGTGGGTCGAGCGCGTGCGCGGCCTGCGCTTCGAGCGCGTCCCGCGGTGACGTCTCCCGCAATCGTCCCACGATCCCCGTCATTCCCCGACCCATGAGATATTTGCTGGTCCTCGCGACCCTGCTGGCGGCGCTCGGCACCCCGGCGCACGCGCAGATCGGGCTGGAGCGCCGCGCGCAGAACGTGGCCGTCAACGGCGCCGTCGGCGGCGTGCTGGCCGGCGCCAGGGCGCTGCTCACGCACGGCGACCTGAAGCGCGCCACCGTGCGCGGGTTCGCCGGCGGGGCGATGGTCGCGGGCGGAAAGCAGCTCGCCACCGTCGACGCGCCCGGCATGGGGCTGGTCGCGCGCCAGGTTGCCGCGGCGGGCACGTCGCTCATCTACTCGGCGGCGGCAGACACCTTCGTGCTGCTGAGCCCCATCGGCCCCGTCACGCTGGAATGGCGCCCGGCCGCGCGTCGGGTGGGCGTGCGGGTGAGCGTGGCCGAGACCGCCCGGATGCTGGCCCTCGCGGCCACGCCCGACACACGGCTCGACCTCGCGCATTCGCTGTCGTTCGGCACCCCCGTGTTCGTGCGCACCGGGCGGCTCGACCAGACGCACGCCGGATCGGAGGGGTTCCGGATGATGACCATCGCCACCGTGGCCAACGACCACGGCACCCGGTCGCACGAGCTGATCCACGTGATCCAGGAAGACGAGTTCCTCTACCTGGTCGGCCTGCCACTCGAAAGGATGGTCACCGGGCGAGTGAAGGATGGATGGGTCCGCCGCCACCTGGACCTCGGCCTGGGCGCCCACCTGCTGCGGCGCGCCGCCTTCCTCCCCTTCGCCTACTGCGACAAGCCCTCCGAGACCGAGGCCTACGAGCTGACCGAGGGCACCGGCTGGCGCGCGGAGTACTGCCCGGCAGCGCACTGACTGCCACCTCGCGGCTGCGCCGCTCGGGGCCCTCTCCCCCCGGCCCCCTCCCCCAAAACCGACTGGGGGAGAGGGAGACCTCAGCGCGGAGAGGTGGTTCGGTCGCGAGGGAGAAGGATCCTGCCCGCCATCGGCTTGCTGGGAGATGAGCTTCTGTTGCAGTCAGACCGGCTGCCGCAATTGATCGTGCATTCCGATCGGATGTCATTCCGAGTCGTACACCGCGCTGCGCGCGACCACGAAGGGTGAAAGTCATAATCGCCTGCACCGCAACAACTTGGGCGATTAACTTTCTATTCAGCGGCGCCGCTGGCTCCGAATCTTCGACCGCGCCGATGCCGGGCGGCGCCCGAGGAATCTGTGGCATGCGTCCGAGCATCAGGCGGCCTGTGGCTCGGGAGCCGGCCACAGATTCCTCAGGCGCCACGGATTCGGCATGGAGGACAGGGCGGCGCAGCGCCTTCGGAATGACATTCCAGTTCCTTCCTCCAATGCACAGTTGATCCGACGATTTGGTATCACCTCTCCCAGTCTGTTTTGGGAGAGGTCGAAAAACGAAGGAAGGCGAGACGGCTGTTACGTCTCGCCTTCCTTCGTTTTTCGGGTGAGGGCCCCACCGGGTGAGGCCCTCGATTTTGATCGCCCTGACGCGCCTACTCCAGCCCCCAGCGCGAGCGGTAGCCGCGCGCGTCGATGTGGATGAAGGGGCCGTGCGCGCCGTTGCCGTTGTATACGCCCGCGCCGCCGATCAGCTCGGGATAGCGGCGCTCCACGCGCTCCACCGCGCGCAGCATCACCATCACGTCGCGGGTGTCGCGTCGGGCGTCGCCGTTCAGGTCGTCGATGTAGCCGTCGCCGTCGTTGTCCACCCACACGTCGCTGGCGTCGCCGTAGGTGTGGCGGCTGAGCAGCGCGCGGCCGCCCTCGCCCACGCCCTGCAGGTTGTAGGCGGGGGTCCGGAACCCGCTCATCACCGCCATCTGCTCGGCGCGCACGCCCATGGCGTTCAGCTCCTGCAGCACCAGCTCCAGCTTGTCGATCAGCCGCAGGTCCAGCGCCACGTACTTGGGCCACACCGCGAACTGGTTCTTGGTGAGGAAGTTCCGCAGCCGGAAGTGCGCGCTGACCGGCGTCTCCTGGTTGAAGGGCGTGACCTCGATGAAGCCCGGAGGCGGCGCGTACGCCCCGTCGCGCACGTTGGTCTCCGTCACGTAGCGGCCGATGTGGTAGCCGTTCAGCCAGCCGTCGCGCTTCTCGCTGAAGGGCACGCGCGTGACCACCGTGATCTCCTCCACCCGCTGCGCCACGCCGTCGGCGATCAGCTGCAGCTTCCACTGCCCCTGCTCGGGCGGCGCGGTGAACCCGGCCGCCACCCACCCGGCGCCCTGCACCGAGCGCGGCTGCGTCCCGTTCACCGGCACCCACTGGTAGCGCAGGTCGCGCGGCCGCTCGCCCGTCCACTCGATGGGCAGCTCCACGCGGCGCAGCGGGTCGGCGAACATCACGCGCAGCTCGTGGCTGCGGCCGAACGCCAGGTCGCTCAGGCGGAACGCGCTCTCGGTCTTTAGCCGGTACAGCCGATGGGGATTCGCCGGAGCCTTCGAGCTCCAGGTGACCGGCGGGAGCGAGTGCATCGGGCGCGACAGGCCGAGGACGGCGCCGGCCAGGACGCACGCGGCGAGGGGGCCGGCGAATGCGCGTCGGCTGCGGGGCATGGCAACTCCTTGCTGCTGGGTGCTGCGGTTCTCGAAGACTGCGTCCCGGGCCGAGGGGCCCGGAGCCACTGCGAACGGCGGACGCCGGCGGGGGAGTGCGGCATCCGGCTGAATGTCTGACCCGCGAGCCGGCGGCCTGCCCTTGCGCGGCGCGGGGGTCGCACGCGCGCGGGAGCCGCTTGCGCGCGCCGCGGGTGCGGACGCGCGCGGGCTTGCATGGCTTGTCAACGGGGGAGAGCGGCCGGGATGGCGGAACCTTCCGGGCGCTCCGTAGAATGTCGACAGGTCGTTGCGGGTTCGGGCTCAAGCTACGCCCGCAGCCCGCGCCTGTCAATTAGATCCTGGTTAACGAACGCTGAAGGTGGTTGCCGTGACCGATCTTGCAGCGGGCGATCGCCCCCGCGTCTGCTTCGTGATCCTCGACGGATGGGGGCTGCGCGCGCCCGAGTGGGACAACGCCGTGGCCCAGGCGCACGCGCCCACCTGGCGCCATCTCTGGGAAGAAGGAGACTACCCCCGCGCCACCCTCACCACGCACGGCCCCGCCGTCGGCCTCCCCCCCGGGCAGATGGGGAACAGCGAGGTGGGCCACATGAACCTGGGCGCCGGGCGCGTAGTGATGCAGAGCCTGCAGCGCATCTCGCACGCGATCGAGACCGGCGAGTTCCGGCGCAACGACGCCTTCCTCCGCCTCATCCGCAGCGTCAAGCAGCGCGGGGCCACGCTGCACCTGATGGGGCTGGTGGGCCCCGGCGGCGTGCACGCGGTGGACGAGCATCTCCTCGCGCTCTGCGACCTGGCGCAGCAGGAGGCAGCGCCCGCCGTCCGCATCCACCTCTTCCTCGACGGCCGCGACACGCCGCCCTCCAGCGCGCGCGAGTTCCTCACCGAGCTCTTCGGGCGCGGGGGGATCGGGGAGAAGTGCCGCGTGGCCACGCTGATGGGGCGCTACTGGGCGATGGACCGCGACAAGCGCTGGGACCGCACGCAGCAGGCGTATCGCGCGATGGTGTATGGAGATGGCATCCCCGTGCACGACCCCGTCGAAGCCGTCGCCGCCGCGTACCAGGCGGGAGAGACGGACGAGTTCGTGAAGCCACGCGTCATCGTCGGCGCCGACGGGAAGCCCGTCGGTCCGATCCGCAGCGGCGACGGCGTCATCTTCTTCAACTTCCGCGCGGACCGTGCGCGGCAGATGACGCGCGCCCTGGCCGACCCCGCGTTCGACGGATTCGACCGCGGCACGGAGAGGCCGGAGGTGGAGGTCGCCACGATGACGCAGTACGACGAAGCGTTCCCTTTGGCCACCGCGTTCCCGCCGCAGCCGATGGACGACATCCTGGCCGACGTGCTGGCGGCGCACGGGCTGAAGAGCTTCCGCACGGCCGAGACGGAGAAGTACCCGCACGTCACCTTCTTCTTCAACGGCGGCGTCGAGGAGCCGCCGGAGGGAGAGACGCGCCGCCTAGTCGCATCCCCCAGGGTGGCGACGTACGACCTGCAGCCGGAGATGAGCGCGCCCGAGGTCACCCGGGGCCTGGTCGAGGCGATCCGGTCGCAGGCGTACGACGTGCTCGTCTGCAACTACGCCAACCCCGACATGGTGGGCCACACCGGCTCGCTCGAGGCGGCGAAGAAGGCGGTGGAAGCGGTGGATGCCGGCCTCGGCGAGGTGCTGACCGCGTGCAGGGAGACGGCGACGACACTTCTCGTCAGCGCCGACCACGGCAACTGCGAGCAGATGTGGGACCCGGAGACGAACGGACCCCACACCGCGCACACGCTGAACCCGGTCGGCATCATCCTCGTCGAGCCCGCGGATCGCCGCACGGCGACGGGGCTGAGGGACGGCGCGCTGTGCGACGTGGCCCCGACGATGCTCGGCATCATCGGCGTCCCCCAGCCCGCGGCGATGACGGGGAAGGACCTGCGCGTCCTCGCGCCGGCGACGAGCCCGGACGCGCGTCGGAGGGCGGCGGCGGTGGGGTGATTCGGGTTGGGGGTGATTCGAGCGATGGCGAGGATGGGTAGGACGGGGCGAATAAATTCGCGGCAACAACCACACGAAGTCCGCCTTCGCGGACTACAGGCATCGGTGCGGACGAGGCATCGGCGCGCGCGACGGGCTTCCGATCTCCATCGCCGCCGGAAAACTGGTGGCGTTCGATGATGCCGATCTCCGCCCATCCCGCTGTCCCCTGTTCCCTATCCCCTGTCCCCTCAGACACTTGCCGCGGCACGGAACAAACCGTACCTTCCGCGCGCTATAACGGACCCGCGACGCGACCCGTCCCGGGTCCGTTGGCTTGCGGCGGGGGCCCGGTCGCCACCCGCCGCTCACGCATCTTGCAGCCCTCACACGCATGACTCGACTTTCGCGGACCGCCGCCTTCATCGCGCTGGCCCTGGGCGCGCTCGCCGCGCGGCCCGCCGCCGCGCAGGTGATCCACTCCCCGATCCGCTACGTGGAACAGTCCCAGGGGCTGGAGCCCTTCGCCGGATACGTCTTCACCGACCCCAACCTGCAGCTCACCGACAGCACCTCCGCCGACATCGGGCCGAAGTCGGCGCCGATCTTCGGGCTGCGCTACACGCTGCGGGTGAGCGGGCCGCTGTCGCTGCGCGCGTCGGTGGGATACATCCCCAGCAAGCGCGAGGTGTTCTTCGCCGAGGCGGTGAACGACTCCACCGAGATCCGCCCCATCGACACGGGTCGCGAGGTGAGCACGGGGATCGCGATGATCGAGGCGGGGTTCCTGTTCCACCTGACCGGGCCGCGCACGGTGCATGGGCTGGCGCCGTACGTGGGGGTGAACGCGGGGTACGCGCGCGCCGTCACCGGCAGCGACCCGCAGGAGGAAGACATCCCCGCGCCCGAGCGCTATGACTTCGGCCCCGCCTTTGCGGTTGGGCTCTCCGGGGGAACGGACCTGTTCCTCACGCGCCGCGTGGCGCTGCGCCTGGAGCTGAACGGCCGGCTCTGGCGCGAGACGGCGCCCGAGGGGTTCCGCTCGGCCGCGCAGGGGAAGATCTCCGAGTGGAACAACGCCTCCTCGGCGCAGATCGGGGCGGTGCTGCACTTCTGAACCGGCCGGGACGGGAACGGGCTCCAATGCTGGGCGACTTCGGAACGTTCGACTTCTCCACGATGACCGACGACGAGATCTACGACCTCGTCGTGCAGCACCTGGGCGAGTATCCCGAGCTGGACATGGGATGGATCGACGTGGCGGTGCGCAACGGCCACGTCACGCTCTCCGGCCGCGTCTCCAGCGACGGCGAGGTGCAGATCGCGGAGAAGGGGCTGGTGGAGGTGCTGGGGCTGGACGAGACGCAGCTGACCAACGAGCTGATGGTCGACGAGCTCCACCGCGGCGAGATGCCCGAGGCGGCCGACGACGCGGTCGCGCAGGACCTGGAGACCGACGACCAGCTCGGCGAGACGCTCTTCGACCAGTCCGACACCGCCGAGCACCTGGTGGAGGACCTCGACGCGCAGACCTACGGCACGCACGACGTGGGCACGGCGGTGGAGGAGGGCGCCAGCTACGAGCCCCCCGACCGCCCCGTGCCCGACGGCTACGGCAGCCGCGAGGCGCACTGAGCTTGGAAGTGCGGAAGTGCGTGAGTGCGGAGTGCGTACGAGATCAGGCCCCGGCGTGGACGCGCCGGGGCCTGATTTTTAAAGGTTCATCGCAGATTTAGTTGCAGCGCACCCGGGAAGGCGCCCTTGATCTTCAGGATGAAGTAGGCGTCGTCGCGGAAGCCGTACGCTTGGCGCTTGATGACCTTGATCTTGTTGTTGATGCCTTCGAGCCGACCGGTGCCGATCGGATACACAGCGTGGTTCACGATCCCCTGCTCGTGTCGTCGCGGGTTCCGAGCAAACGTTGCCAGAGGCGTGATCTCGCTCTGCTCGGCCAAGGCGCACCAGCGCTCCAGCGCCTGCCTGGCCCAGGCCGGATCGGTATAGCTCCAGATCTGCTTGAGTTGGTCCTTGAGGACGTAGACGGTGTTCAGCGTCTCGTTGGCGGCGAGGAGTACTTGCAGATCTTGCCGCTGCGACTCGCGCAGGTTCGCCTCGTTCTTCAGGAGCAGGTAGCGGCTTCCCTTGATCAGCTTGCGGCCGGCCTCGTCCTGCTTCTTCGCCTCCTCCAGGCGGACCACGTCGACCACCTCGCGGCTGTACTTCGCCACCACGTGGAAGAGATCGTAGACCAGGGCAGCTTGTGGGCAGGCTTTCTCCACCGCGTTGCGGAACCCTGAAGCCATGTCGGAAGCCACGGCCTCGATCGATTTCCGTTGTTCCGGCGTCAGCTCCTCGAAGAAGCCGGCCAGCGTGGCCTCGGTTCGTCCCTTGCCGACCCAGACGATCCGCCCCGTCTCCAGATCGAGCACGGTGGTCAGGTAGGTGTGCCCCTTGTGGACCGCGACCTCGTCGACCGCTAGGAGCCGCAGTCCGTCGTAGCACGGCGTGCCGACCTCCCGCTCCAGGCGCCGCTTGTCGATCTCCTTGACCGTGTGCCACGGGAGATCGAAGTGCTCGGCGACCTGCTTGATGGGCAGGTAGCGGCAGAGCTCAGCGACCGCTCGCTCGAAGCGCAGCGTGTGGCGGCGGTAGGGGCCGACGAAGCTGTGGCCCTCCGTTCGGATCATCCGACAGGTGGCGCAGCGCAGCTTGCGGTTGGGCACTACCAGCTCGACGCGTGCGTGCGCCAGGTTCAGGTCACGCACCCGCCGCGTCCCGTACATATGCAGCCGGCCGCCGTTCTCCCCGCAGACCGAGCAGAACGGCCACGCACCTTCAACCGGCGCCAGCGTGATGACGCTCTGCACCCGGCCTTCCAACTCGCTCACCTGCTGATCGACCGGGACCACTCGTGCGAAGGGGAAGTACGGAGTTATACTGAGGTCGGACACCGTGTTCTGAGGCTGAGCGTGAATGGGAGCTTAGACAACTCCATTCTGCTCAACCGCAGGGCCGGTGTCCATTCTGCTTCTACTTACCTGCAACTAAATCGACGAAGAACCTTTTTAAAGAAAATGGCTCACGCAGAGTTAGCAGGGTCAGCAGTGAAACTGCAGTTTTCCGCTGACCCTGCTAACTCTGCGTGAGCCCAATCTGTTGAGTGCTCTGTCCTGGGTCAGCTCATCCCCTCCGCTTCGTCGACGGTCGTGCGCTCGCCGCCGCTCTGGGCGACGACGTCGCCGTGGGGCTCGGCGCGCGGCTCGTCGGCGCGGACGGTGAGGTTGTTCACCACGCCGCGCACGCCGTCGGTCTCCCACGCGTCGTCCCAGGCGTAGCGCGCCTTCAGGAAGTCGTCGACCTCGCCGGTCAGCGTCACCACGCCGTCCTCCACCTGCACGTCGATGCGCTCCGGGTCGAGCCACGCGTCCGCGCTCATCCGCCGGTAGACGGCCTCGCGCACCTCCTCGTCGCTCAACTCGTCGCCGTACTCGTGCTGGTGCGCCTCCCACTCGCGCCGGGCGGGATCCTGCCGGTACTCGGGGTGACGGCGATACGCCTCCTCGGGCATGAACGGCTCGCGCGCGTACCCCGCGTCGTATCCGCGCCCTTGTGAGGGGCGGCCGCCGTAGTACTCGCCGCGCGCGGGGCCGCCGGGATAGCCGCCGTACTCCTCGTACGCGCCGCCGTACTCGCCGCGATCCCATCCACCGCGCCCGCGCCAGTCGCCGCGATGGCCGGCACCGAGGCCGGGGCCCGCGCGACTGCCTAACCATCCACCGCCGCCGCCGTAGCCGCCCGCGCCGTACTGGCGCTGCCACTCGCCGCCATACGGACCGGGGCGGCCGCCCTGCGGGAAGTCGTCAGGCGTGCCGCCGGGCTCGCGGAAGCCGCGGCGGTAGGGTCCGCCCTGCCGTCCGCGCCAAGCGCCGCGTGGGCCGCCGAAACCACCATCGTAGCGCGCCATCTCTCCGCCTCCTTGCTCCGGATTGCGCTGTTCGCGTTCGGCCTCCGCGGCGCGCAAGAGGCGTTCCGGTGCGCGGCGTGGGAGGGGTGGATAGATTCGGTCCCCAGTCCCACCCTCCCCCCAGTCGGTTTTGGGGGGAGGGTCGCGCGAAGCGCGGGGTGGGGGGCCTCCGCGCCGCGGCAGCACAAGCGTTGGTCCGTAGCCACGGAGCCCGTCCTGCAATCTCCATCTGCTCATTCCAGCAATGCCGAGCCCCTCGGCGCCATCCTCGCCGGGGGGGCGAGCCGGCGGTTCGGCGCGGCGAAGGCGCTGGCGGAGGTCGGCGGGCGCCGCATCGTCGAGCGGGTGCGGGACGCGCTGGCGGCGGCGGTGGACGACGTGATTCTGATCGCCAACGAGCCGGAATTGTTCGGAGATCTGGATCTCCCGGCGCGCGGCGACCTGCGGCCGGGGCTCGGGGCGGCCGCGGGGATCGAGACGGCGCTGCGGTGGGCGATGGAGATGGGGCGGCCGGGCGCGGTCTGCGTCGCGTGCGACATGCCGTTCGTCTCCCCCGCCCTGCTGCGCGAGCTCGTCCGCCGCGCACGCGACGGCGATGCGGACGCCGTCGTGCCGGAGAGCACCGGCCGGCGCGGGATCGAGCCGCTGTGCGCGTGGTACTCCGTCGCGTGCCTCCCCGCCGTCGAGCGCGCGCTGGCGTCGGACGAGCGGTCGCTGCACGCGCTGCTCGCAACGGTGCGCGCCGGACGCATCCCGCTCGCCGAGGTGCGGCGGTTCGGCGACCCGGAGATCATCTTCATGAACGTGAACACGCCCGACGACCACCGCCGGGCCATCGACCTCGCCCGGCACGCCGATGCCTGAGATCCCGCCCGCCGTCTGCATCGTCGGCAGGAAGAACAGCGGCAAGACGACGCTGACGGTGGCGCTCGCGGCGGAGCTGCGGCGACGCGGGCGGCGCATCGCCACCATCAAGCATGGCCACCACGCGTTCGAGACGGACCAGCCCGGCCGCGACAGCTGGCGCCACTTCAACGAGGGCCAGGCCGAGGCGACGATCATGGCCGGCACCGGCAAGATCGCGCTGGTGATGCGGATCGACGGCGAGCCCGACCCCGAGCGCCTGGTGCGCGACTTCTACGCGGGGCGCGGCTACGAGCTGGTGCTGATCGAGGGATGGAAGCACGGCGCGCTTCCCAAGATCGAGATCTTCCGCCGCGCCGTGCACGACCGCCCCGTCCATGACCCGGAAGATGCGGATGCCGCGGCGCGATTCATCGCCATCGTGACGGACGACGAAAGCCTCCGCGCCGGCTGCCCGGTGATCGCGCTGGAGGCGCACGGCGGGCACGTCGCCGTCATCGCCGACCTGCTGGAGGAGCGCTTCCTCGCTGGAGACGGCGATGCGCGGTGACGCGGCGGACTGGCTCTCCGCGGCCGAGGCGCTGCGGCGCATCATCGGCGGCGTGCGGCCGCTGGGGACGGAGTCGCGCGCGCTGCTGGACGCGCTCGGCTCCGTCCTCGCCGAGGACGTCGTCTCGCCCGTGGACCTGCCGCCGTGGGACAACTCGGCGATGGACGGATTCGCCGTGCGCGGGGAGGACGTCCGCGGCGCCTCGCGCGAGCGCCCCGCCGTGCTCCGCGTGGTCGACGACATCCCCGCCGGCCACTTCCCCGCGCGCCCCGTCGGCCTCGGCGAGGCGGCGCGGATCATGACCGGCGCGCCCGTCCCCGAGGGCGCGGACGGCGTCGTCCGCGTCGAGCACACGGACGGGGGGATAGGGCTCGAGTCGGCGGAGGCACGCGTGGTCGTCTTCTCCGACGCGGACGCGGGGAAGAACGTCCGCCCGCGCGGCGAGGACGTCCGCGTGGGCCACACCGTGCTGCGCGCCGGCACCGTCCTCCGCGCGCCGCAGCTCGCCGTCGCCGCGTCAGTGGGAAGGGCGGCGCTCGACGTCGTCCGCCGCCCCCGCGTCGCCATCCTGACGTCGGGCGACGAGCTGGTGGAGGTGGAGCGGTTCTACGAGGTGCTGGCGGGGCGGAAGATCGTCTCCAGCAATGGCTACGCGCTGGCCGCGCAGCTCGCGGAGAGCGGCATCGAGGCGCGCCTGCTCCCCATCGCCGGCGACACGCGCGAGAGCCTGCGCCAGCGCGTGGAGGCCGCCCGCGGCTGCGACGCGCTGATCACCAGCGCCGGCATCAGCGTCGGCGAGCACGACCACGTCCGCGCGGTGATGGACGAGATGCGGACGCGCGTGGAATTCTGGCGCGTGCGCATCAAGCCGGGCTCGGCGCTGGCATTCGGGCACGTGGGCGCGCTGGGCGGCATCCCCTGGTTCGGGCTCCCCGGCAACCCCGTGTCGACGATGGTGACGTTCGAGCTGTTCGTCCGCCCCGCGCTGATGCGGATGTGCGGCCGCACCAGCATCTACCAACCCGTGATCCAGGCCGTGCTGCGCGAGGATTTCCACGCGCGCGGCGAGCTCATCCAGCTCCCCCGGCTGCGGCTGGAGACGGAGGAGGGGACGGCGTACGCGAGCCTGGCGGGGCTGCAGAGCTCGAACATCGGCACGTCGATGGCGGCCGCGGACGCGCTCGGAATCGTTCCCGCCGGCGCCCAGCTGCGCGCGGGGGATGGCATCCGCGCGGTGGTGCTCGGCGGCGCGCCGCTGACGGACGACGCGTACTTCGAGTGATCGCGGGAACAGCGGGGGCGCTGCGCGCGGGCCCTCATCCCCCCCGGCCCCCCTTCTCCCGATAACGGGGAGAAGGGGGGAGACCTCACCTCGGAGATGAGTTCGGAGCTGGTGGCGGGAGATCGTGCTTCCCCAGGAAACTGATACGGGCGCAAGCACTTAGTTGCTGTTGCAGTTACCTCTCCCAGCAGTTTGGGAGAGGTCGAAAAACGGAGCGGGTCGTGACAGGGGTTTCGTCACGACCCGCTCCGTTTTTCGGGTGAGGGCCCTATCGGGAACTCGCCCCGAATCCGCCGTTTACATCCAGTGAACCAACGCTTCGCTTGATGCGCGCGCGGGAAGCGCCTACCCTATTCGGTACCCGCGCCACGCATCCCGAACCCCTCCCCATCCGAGGTGGCCCTATGACCGCACGCCCGTGGACCGACCACTACGTCCAGGGTACCAAGACGGACATCGCGCCCATCCAGTACAAGCACCTGCCGGACATGTTTCGGTACGTGGCCAGCCAGTTCGGCCATCGCACCGCGTTCACGCAGTGCATGCCCAACGGGATGGACGCCTCGCTCACCTACGCCGAGACCGACCGGCTGAGCGACGCCTTCGCCGCGTACCTGCGCGAGACGGTGGGGCTGGAGGCGGGCGACCGGGTGGCGGTGCAGCTGCCCAACTGCCTGGGGTACATCGTGGCCGCGTTCGGTATCCTCAAGGCGGGGTGCGTGCTGGTGAACACCAACCCGCTCTACACGCCGCCCGAGATGACGCACCAGTTCAGCGACTCGGGCGCGAAGGCGCTGGTGATCCTCGACATGTTCGCCGACCGCCTCCCCAGCGTCATCCCGGCCACGAAGATCGAGACGGTGGTGCTGGTGAGCATCGCGGAGCTGTTCTCGCCCTTCAAGCGCACGCTGGTCCGCACGGTGCTGAAGTACGTGAAGAAGGAGATCCCCAAGCCGAAGGTCGAGCACACCCCCTTCTCCGCCGCGCTGAAGGCGGGCCAGGCCGCGGTGAAGACGGCCAGGGTGCCACACTACGTGGCCCACATCGAGCTCGACGACGTGGCCGTGCTGCAGTACACGGGCGGCACGACCGGCGTCAGCAAGGGGGCCATGCTCACGCACCGCAACCTGCTGGCGAACACCATGCAGCTCGAGGAGGTCAGCCAGCACTTCCTGCGCACCGGCGAAGAGTGCGTGCTGACGGCGCTCCCCTACTACCACATCTTCGCGTTCACCGTCAACCTGCTGCTCTTCTACGCCCTGGGCGCGCGCGACGTGATGGTGCCCAGCCCGCGCCCCATCACCAACCTGAAGAAGGCCTGGGAGAAGTACCCGATCAGCTGGTTCACCGGCGTGAACACGCTGTACAACGCGCTGCTGAACGAGGAGTGGTTCCGCGAGAATCCGCCGAAGCACCTGGTCGCGTCGCTGGCCGGGGGGATGGCGCTGCACTCGGCCGTGGCCGCGCGGTGGAAGGAGGTGACGGGGACGCCGGTCGTCGAAGGCTACGGGCTGACCGAGACGTCGCCGGTGGTGACGTTCAACCCGATCGGGGGGACGGTGAAGGACGGGACGATCGGGGTCCCGCTGCCGTCGACCGACCTGGTGCTGGTGGACGAGACGGGGACGCCGGTGGCCGAGGGCGAGCCCGGCGAGATCCTGGTGAAGGGGCCGCAGGTGATGCCCGGCTACTGGAACCGACCCGACGAGACGGCCAAGGTGGTGGACGCCGACGGCTGGATCCACACCGGCGACATCGCCACGATGGACGGCGACGGCTACGTGCGGATCGTGGACCGCAAGAAGGACATGATCCTGGTGAGCGGCTTCAACGTCTATCCCAACGAGGTCGAGGAGGTGATCGCCCAGCTTCCCGAGGTGGCGGAGGTAGGGGTGATCGGCGTGCCCGACGAGCGCACCGGCGAGGCGGTGAAGGCGGTGGTGGTGAAGAAGAGCCCCGCGCTGACGGCCGAGGACATCATCCGCCACTGCCGCGAGCAGCTGACCTCGTACAAGGTGCCCAAGCAGGTGGAGTTCCGCGCCGAGCTGCCGAAGAGCAACGTCGGCAAGATCCTGCGCAAGGACCTGCGCGCGGCCGAGCGGGCGGCGGAGAAGGCGACAGTCTAGAACTGCTTTTCTCTCACAGAGGACACGGAGGTCACGGAGAACTGCAATCGGTTCTCCGTGACCTCCGTGCCCTCTGTGAGAGATTTTGCTGTTATCGGTCGACGTCTGGCGGCTGGATGTCGTGCACGTCCCGGTGGATCTCGCGCGCCTGGTCGCGCAGCTCGCGCGCGTCGCCGGCCAGGGCGCGGACGTCGTCGCGGCGGCCGGCGGCGTCCTCGCGGACGCGGGCGAGCTGCCGCTCGGTCTCCTGCAGGCGCCGCTGGTTGTCTTCCATCCACTCGGCGGCCTCGGCCTGACGCGTGGCCAGCTCTTCCTGGCGGGCGAAGGTGCGCACATCGCCCCGCGCGCGCAGCTCGTCCGCCGCGGCGATGTCGGGGTGCGGGTGGTCCGGCCGCCCCGCGGCGATCGGACGCTCCACGTCGGCGTCGTGCGCGGCGGCGTCGGCCAGGCGGCGGTCGCGCGCCGCCATCTCGCCCAGGCTGCGGTCGGTCGTGTCGTTGGGATTTGACATGCTAAGATCCTCTTTCTTGCGAGTTCTCGTTCTCCAACAGCATGATTGCAAGAGGTCAGCCAGTTCTACCACTGAAGAGGCGAGGTTACGATGAGAACAGACGATAGACAGAGTGCGCACGTTGGTCGTTGGATCTGGCTCACAGTGCTCGTAGCGTGCTTGGTGACCCGGCACGCTGCGGCGCAGGATCCCTATTCGGTCCGCCACCTAGAGACCGAGGTGGAATCGGTGATTTCAGGTGGTACCTGGAAGTTCGGTTCTGCCGAGGGGACGTTCCGCTTGATCGTCGTTGCAGCAAACCCGGATCATGGCAGCCGCACGTTCGTTCAGTGGATGGAATCACGGACTCCGGCCCGGATTGACGTTCGTCGCACCGTCGAACTCAACGACGTTGCGAGGGTGTACTCCCTGAGCAATCCCCGTCTTTCGCAGGAGCGCGGGCGTTGGCTTGTAATCGTGACCGCCAGAACGAACAACCCATCTGCTCCCGCTCGGACGCTCACGTTTGAGCTCGGCGCGCCTGGACGCGCGTCCCTCCGTCGCTGATTCGACCACCCTCGATCGCCAGAGACGCGGAGAAGGCTCTCTGCCCGCTCCGCGTCTCTATGTCTCCTGATAGACCTGCCGCTGCTACTGGTACTGGATGTAGAGCGGCGCGGGCCAGAGGCTGAGCACGTCGCGCGGGGTCATCAGCGGATCGCCCTTCTTGGTGTCGTTGTGGTAGAAGAGCTTGAACCCCGTGAACTCCACCGGGTGGCGCACGATGTAGTCGCGGTAGCTGTCGTACTTCAGCCACGGCGCGCCCCACCCGTCCATGTCCATCACCAGCTCCACCTCGGGGCGCAGCTGGATGCGTTCGGCGTCGGGCACCATGTTGCGGGTGAAGCGGTGGATCACCAGCACCTTGGGCGGCAGGTTGTTCTGGCGCACGATGCGGGCGAGCTGGTCGGTCACCCAGTTGATGTCGGCCGCGTACATCGTCCCGATCCGCCGCCCGGGCACCACGCCGCCGCGCATGTAGAACTCCGGGTCCACCGCGAAGTGGACGTCGGGGCGCTTCAGGAACTCCTCGAAGCGCGGCATGATGTTGCGCACGTCGTCGGTGCCCACCTGCACGTCGATGAACATCACCCCGTTGATCGACTTCGCCATCTGGTAGATGGAGTCGGTCTGCCGGTCGCTGATCTGCGCGCGGTAGTGCCCCGACGGCCCGGGCGCGCCCTGCGCGACGACGGCGATCAGGTGCAGCGCGGGAATGACGGGCGTGGCGGGATCGGCCTCGTTCCAGCGCCGCACCTCGTTCTGCAGCCGCCGCAGCATCTCGTCGCGCGGGAACTCGCCCAGCGCGCCCATCCGCGTGGAGTTGGGGTTGCCGTAGTAGGCGACGATGCGGTGGCACGGCAGCAGGTCGCCGTCGCGGAACTCGCCCTTCTTGGGGTACCACCCCTGCTCCTTGGCGAAGATCGGATTGCGCCCCGCACCCGGCCGCGGCGCCGCGGAATCGGTCTGCAGCGCGTTGGCCGCGGAGTCGAGCCGCGCCTGCATCCGGTTGAAGCACTGCTGGCTCTCGGCCGCCGTCTTCCCCCACCGGGTCTTGGCCGCCGCGGCCTGGCGCTGGGCGGCGGTGTCGGTCGGCGCGGGCGCGGCGCCCTTCTGCCCGGCCGGATCGCCCGCCTTCCCCTGCTGCCCCTTGGCATCGTCGCCGCCGCCGCCGCACGCGGCCAGCGCCGCCATCAGCGCCGCCGCCGCCAGCGGGCGCGCGCACTCACGAACACGTCGCGTCAAGCGCATCCCCTCCATCTGAATCATCGCGGGAAACCTTTCTCGTGAACCAGCTTCGAAGCCGCCCGGCTCCCTGCAACGAGCGGGCCGGGGATGGTGATCCGTCGTTTCATGCGATGGAAGCAGAGAACCACGAAGAACCCTCTGCTGCCTCTGCTCCTCTGCGTGAGACCATCTCTTCAGCGAATCACACGCGGACGTGGTGGCCGCGGCCGGCAAGATAACGCCGCGCCTCGGCCAGGGTGAACTCGCCGAAGTGGAAGATGGAGGCGGCGAGCACGGCGTGCGCCCCCGCGGCCAGCGCCTCGTCCAGGTGCTCCAGCGCGCCCGCCCCACCCGACGCGATCACCGGGATGCGCACGGCCGCGGCCACGGCGCCGGTGAGCTCCAGGTCGTACCCGTCGCGCGTGCCGTCGCGGTCCATCGAGGTCAGCAGGATCTCCCCCGCGCCCAGCGACTCCACGCGCCGCGCCCACTCCACCGCGTCGATCCCCGTCCCCCGCCGCCCGCCGTGGGTGAACACCTCGAAGCCCGACGGAGTGCGATCCAGCATCTCCGGCGTGGCCCGCCGCGCGTCGATGGCGACGACGACGCATTGCGAGCCGAAGTGGTCCGCCGCGCGGGCGACGAGCTCGGGGTCGTCCACGGCGGCGGTGTTGACGGAGACCTTGTCCGCGCCGGCGCCGAGGATGGCGATGAAGTCGTCGACCGAGCGGACGCCGCCGCCCACGGTGAAGGGGATGAAGACGCTGTCCGCGGTACGGCGGATCATCTCCTGCGTGGCCTGCCGCCCCTCGTGGCTGGCGGTGATGTCGAGGAAGCAGAGCTCGTCCGCCCGCTCGGCGTCGTAGCGCACCGCCTGCTCCACGGGATCGCCCGCGTCGCGGAGGCCGACGAACTGGATCCCCTTCACCACCCTGCCGTCCTTCACGTCCAGGCAGGGGATGATGCGCTTGGCCAGGCTCACGAACCGAACCCCAGCGCGCGGAGGCGGCGGAGCATCCCGTCCGTCAGCTCGCCGCGGCAGACGTCCTCCACGGGGCCGCGGAGGACCAGGCTCCAGTCGTCGCGCACGCTCACGTGCAGCGTGCCGCCGGGCATCCGCACCGCCACCTGCCGCTCGCTCACCATCCCGCGGCGCACGGCGGCGGCGGCCACGGCGCAGGCGCTGGAGCCCGAGGCGCGCGTCTCGCCGGCGCCGCGCTCCCACACCCACGCCTCCACCGCGTCCGGCTCGCCCGTGGCGACGGCGAACTGCACGTTGGTCCCCCGCGCGAAGTCGGCGTGCGTGCTGATCGTCGGGGCGATGCGGCGCAGCGTCTCCACGTCCAGCTCGTCCTGGAAGACCACGCAGTGCGGGTTGCCGACGGAGACGGTGTTGATGGCCACGCGGTCGCCGCCGGGAAGCTCCAGCAGCTCGTTCTCCGTCTCGCGGTCGGGCCCGGAGAGACCCACGTCGGCGCTGCGGAAGGACGCGGTGCCCATCTCCACCTCCACGTCCAGCACGCCGTCGTCGCTCTCGTCCACGATGCGCACGCGCACGATCCCGCCCGGCGTCTCCACCGTGAACGGCGGGCCGATGCGCACCCGCCCGCGGTCCAGCAGGTAGGCGGCGAAGATGCGCAGCCCATTGCCGCTCTTCTCCGCCTCGCTGCCGTCGGGGTTGAAGATGCGCACGCCGAAGTCCGCCGCCTCGCTCGGCACCCCGGCCAGGATCCCGTCGGAGCCCACGCCGGTGTTGCGGTCGCAGACGAGGCGCACGGCGGGCGGGGTGAGGTCGAACGGCAGCCCGTCCATCTCCACCGCGATGTAGTCGTTCCCGAGCCCGTGGCCCTTGAAGAAGGCAGCGCGTTCCGGCATCAGGTCATCAATCCCCTTGTCGATCCTCATCCAGACGATTGCTGGACGACATTCGTGCGACCAGCGGGCCTGATCGCGGCCGCGGGCGGCCCCCTCCCCCCGGCCCCCTCCCCCGCTTCGCAGGGGCGGGGGAGAACTCAGCGCCGACGCTGGTTCTCGCGCTGGGGTCTCCCCTCCCCCATCCCTCCCCCTCGTGGGGGAGGGGCCGGGGGTGGGGGGGAAGATCGGCCGCGGCCACGCCCGGCCCACTCGTCGCGGGCGAATCTACATCCCCGCGAAGTTGCGCAGGATGCGGAGCCCGTCCTCCTGGCTCTTCTCGGGGTGGAACTGGATGCCCCAGACGTTGTTGCGGCCCACGATGCTGGCGAACGCGTCGTCGTAGACGCAGCGGCCGAGGACGTGCTCGCCGTCGCTCTCCAGCACGCCGTAGCTGTGCACGTGGTAGAAGTAGCGCGGCTCCGGTCCCGCCACGCCCGTCAGCAGCGGATCGCTCTCCGCGGCGCGGATGAACTCGACGGAATTCCAGCCGACGTGCGGCAGCGGGAGATCCGTCCGCAGCCGCTGCACCGGGCCCGGGAGCAGCCCCAGCCCGCGGACGTCCGGCGCCTCCTCGCTTTCGTCGAACAGCAGCTGCATCCCCACGCAGATGCCCAGGAACGGGCGGCCGCTGGCGACGTGCTCGCGGACGGCGTCGTCCAGCCCGGCATCCATCAGCCGCGTCATGCACTGCCCGAAATGGCCCTGGCCGGGGAGGACGAGCCGCTCCGCGCGCTTCGCCTCGGCCGGGTCGGCGGTGAGGACGACGCCGGCGCCCTCGTGCTCGAACGCCTTGGCCACGGAGCGCAGGTTCCCCGCGCCGTAGTCGAGGATGGTGACGCGGCTCACAGCGCGCCCTTGGTCGACGGGACCATGTCCGCGCGGCGCGGGTCGATGCGCACGGCGGCGCCCAGCGCGCGGGCGGCGGCCTTGAACGTGGCCTCCACGATGTGGTGCGCGTTGTCGCCGCGGTTGCCGTCCAGGTGCATCGTGATCCGCGCCTCGGTGGCGAACGCGCGCCAGAACTCGGCGGAGAGCGACGCGTCGAACTCGCCGATGCGCATCTGGTCGCAGGGGAGCGGCACGTCGAAGTGCAGGAACGGGCGTCCGGAGACGTCCACCACCGCGCGCACCAGCGCCTCGTCCAGCGGCACCGTGGCGTCGGCGAACCGCGCGATCCCGCGCTTGTCGCCGAGCGCGTCCAGCACGCACCCGCCGATCACGATCCCCACGTCCTCCACCGTGTGGTGCTGGTCGATGTGGAGATCGCCGCGGCAGTCGACCTCGAGGCTCATCCCCGAGTGGCGGGCGAGCGCGTCGAGCATGTGGTCGAAGAAGCCGATCCCCGTCTGCACCCGCGCTTCGCCGGCGCCGTCCAGGTCGAGCGAGACGCGGATCTCCGTCTCGCGCGTCTTCCGCTCCCGCGTGGCCGTGCGGCTCATCGTGCGTCACCCATGATCGACCGGAGCGCGTCGAGGAAGGCGCCCGTCTCGTCCGGCGTGCCGGCGTTCACGCGCAGGCAGCGCTCCAGCATCACGTACTTGCTCACGTCGCGCACCAGGATCCCGTGCTCCTTCAGGAGGCGATCGAACAGCTGCGTGTGGGTGATCCCCGGCGCGTCGACGCGGAAGAGCACGAAGTTGGCCGCGCTGTCGTACACGCGGATGCCAGGCGTGCCGCGCATCTCGCGCAGCAACCGGTCGCGCTCGGCGCGGATGTGGGCGACGTTCTCCGCCAGCAGCGCCCGCCCCCGCAGCACCTCGGCCGCGGCGACCTCGGTGAAGAAGTTGATGTTGTACGGCAGCTTGGCCTTGTGCACCTCTGCCGCGAGCGCGGGGTGCGCCAGCATGTACCCGGCGCGGAGTCCCGCGAGCGCCATCGCCTTGCTGAAGGTGCGCAGGACGACGAGGCGGGGGCGGGCGTCGAGGAGCGGGATCGCGTCGAATCCCCCGAACTCCACGTACGCCTGGTCGAGCAGGACCAGCGCGTCCGTGTCGTCGTGAACGCGCAGGATCTCGTCCTCGGTCAGCCAGCAGCCGGTGGGATTGTTCGGCGTGCAGAGGACGACCACGGCCGCGTCGGTCTCGCGCGCGGAGCGGACGATGGCGTCCACGTCGAAGCGCAGCTCGTCCGTCAGCGGCACGGAGGCCACGGCGCCCGCGTGCACCTCCGTCATCAGCCGGTAGAGCGTGAACGTGGGCTCGGGGATGACGACGGTGGTGCCCGCGCCGACGGTGACGGCGAGGATGGCCTGGATCAGCTCATTGCTGCCGTTGGCCACGAGAATACCGTCCGACGGCCAGTGCGTGGCCTCGCTCACCGCCTGGATGAAGTTGCTGGCGACGAACGGGGGATAGCGGTTCCACGGCCGGTCCTTCAGCCGCTTGGCGATGCGGCGCTTCAGCTCGCCGGGAACGTCGTACGGGCTCTCGTTCTGGTTGAGCTTGATGCGCGGCTCGTACGGCCGGAGGGTGTACGCGCCCAGCGAGCGCACCGACGGCTTGATCCACCGCAGCGCGCTCTCGATCTCCGCCTCCGACGCCTGCTGCACGTCCGTCATCTGCTCCAACAGCTTCGACGATAGATCCACGCGTGTCCCCGCTGCGCGGGGGCCCTCACCCGAAGAACAGCGTTGACGATACTGCTGTCAACGCTGTTCTTCGACCTCTCCCGACAGCAGGAGAGGTGAACTGCAACTGCAACTCACCGCGAACCATCCCCGCAGTTCTCCCCCCTTCTCCTGCAGTCGGGAGAAGGGGGTCGGGGGGATGAGGGGCCCTACCGCGCCACGTGGATGATCTGGTCGCGGCGGGTGCCGACGGAGACGTACCAGATCGGCACGCCCGTGAGCTCCTCCAGCCGCCGGAGGTAGCGGTGCGCCGCCTCGGGGAGATCCTCCCAGCGGCGCGCGTCCGACGTCTTTTCGCTCCAGCCGGGGAGCGATTCGTACTCCGGCTTCGCGTCCTCCAGCAGCGCCAGGTCGCCGGGGAAGTCGTCCAGCGTCTCGCCGCCCGCCTGGTAGCGGTTAGCGATCTTCAGCTCCTCCAGCCCGTCGAGCACGTCGAGCTTGGTCACCGCCAGCCCGGTCAGCCCGTTCACCCGCGCCGCGTAGCGCACGACGACCGCGTCGAACCACCCGCAGCGCCGCGGACGCCCTGTCGTCGCGCCGAACTCGCCGCCCTTCTCGCGGATCTCCTCCTGCAGCGGGCTGGGGAGCTCGGTGGGGAGCGGGCCCTCGCCCACGCGCGTGGTGTAGGCCTTCACCACGCCCACCACGTCGTCGATCATCGTGGGCCCGATCCCCACGCCCAGCCCCGCGCCGCCCGCCGTGGTGTTCGACGAGGTGACGTAGGGATAGGTGCCGTGGTCCACGTCCAGCAGCGCGCCCTGGGCGCCTTCGAGGAGGACGCGCTTGCCGGCGTTCAGCGCGTCCTGGATCACGCGGCCGGTGTCCACCATCAGCGCCAGCAGCCGCTCGCGGATCCCCATCACGTCGCGCACGAGGAGGTCGGCGTCGACCTTCTCGGTGCTGTCGAAGAGCGAGAGCTTGCGGTTGATGCGCTCGGCGGCGCGGCGGAGCAGTTCCTCGGCGCGCGCGGGGTCGCGCAGGTCGGCCACGCGGATCCCCTGGCGCGCGACCTTGTCCTCGTACGCCGGGCCGATGCCACGCCCGGTGGTGCCGATCTTCCCCGCGCCGCGGCTGGCCTCCGACGCACGGTCCAGCAGCTTGTGGTAGTAGAGGAGGAGATGCGCGCGGCCGCTGACGCCCACGCGCCGCTCGGCGTCGGGCACCTTGGCGCGGATCTCGTCCAGCTCCTCGAAGAACTGGAAGGGATCGAACACCACGCCGTTGCCCAGCAGGCAGACGCGCCCCGGGTGCAGGATCCCGCTGGGGATCTGGTGGAGGATGAACTCGTCGGCGCCCACGTGCACCGTGTGCCCCGCGTTGGCGCCGCCCTGGTACCGTGCCACGATGTCGATGCTCTCCGCGAGCACGTCGACGATCTTTCCCTTCCCCTCGTCGCCCCACTGCGAGCCGACGATCACCACGCAGCTACCTTTGCTCATCGCTTCCCGAAGCCGTTCCGAGCGAACCTGAAGTCATTCCGCCGACGCCATCGCCGAACCCGCGGACGGGCTGCAGGGATCGCGCCGGGCGCACGAACGCGCAGGCGCGGCCCCACATCCATGGGACCGCGCCTGACGCATCCTGTGCTGAACCTACGCGGCGGCGGATGCGGGTGTCAATCACGCGGCCTGCGCCCCTTCAAGGGTAGGAGCCGCATCGAAAGCCTTGACGTTCATATGTAGCCAATTATTCTGCACTCATCAACGGGCCACGCCAGGAGCCGACAATGAAGATTCTCGCCCTTTCCATCCCGCGCTACACCGCCTCGATCCTTTCGCTGCTCGTTTTTGCTGTGAGCGGCTGTGATTCGGCGCCCGTGCACCCGACAGCGCCGGCGGTGTCATTGCCTCTGAATGCCACCATTGAAAGCCGCTTCGCGAATCTCGTCACGGCGGCCCCGCGGATCGCGGTAACGATCTCCGCGAACGACGTCGAAATCCACGAGAGGCTGCAAGCGGGGAGTGCCCGGGAGTACCGGTTGGAGCCATCGTCCTCAGACGTCTCCACCCTCTCGACGCACGGTTTCAGCTCGCGATCGCGGCCCCGGGTTCCGCTGCGGCTCGACGAGGAAAGCCCCTGCAAGTTGAGGCCTGGTGTTTACGCCATCGTCGAGCCGACATCGGGGACGGTCGTAGGAATCCTGATCGTCTATCCTGACTGCCGAATGGAAGTGTACACGGGCTAGCCACGACGGAGCTGGCAAAAGCCAGAGAGAAGGAGAAGTCAATGAGGACAGGAACTCTCCGCTTCGCGATCGCCGCCGCAATCTCGTGCGCTCTCGTGGGATGCCGGAGTACGGATCAGGTCGCTCCACCGGCAGTGTCTTCGGACGTGAAGCACGCGGAGGCGGCGCGACTACTGAGCTCGTATCAAGGACGGGGAGAACCGGTACCCGTGTACATCGACGGCCAACGATACGTCAGTGGGAACGGCTCGGGTGGGTTCAACGTCATCGACCCGGACCGCATCGCCTCGGTTCGGTTGCTGACGGGGTCGGAAGCCGAGGCCGTGGCTGACGTCGCCGGCCGCAACGGCGTGATCTGGATCACCACGAAGCAGGCGGCGGAACGCCGGCACTGAACCAATCGATCCGCGAACGTGGAACGGCCTCGGGGAGATCACGCTCCGGGGCCGTTCTCGTGCTGACCTTGGGTTCGGCGCCTCACCGCGTGCGCTGATACGTCCCCACCAGTTCGCCGCGGGCGAGGATGTGGCCCTCCATCGCCTTCTCCAAGTCACCCTTGGTCGGCTCCTTCAGGTCCAGCGTGGTGTCGAGGGCGTAGAGCTTGTGGAAGTAGCGGTGGCGGCCCACGGGCGGGCACGGGCCGCCGTAGCCGGCGCGCTTCCAGTCGTTGCGTCCCTGCTGCGTCCCCGGCGGAAGGCGGCCCTGGCTCGCGCCCGCCTCCAGCCCCGTCGCGGACGGCGGGATGTTGTAGAGCACCCAGTGCACCCACGTGGTCTTCGGCGCCGCCGGGTCGGGCGCGTCGGGGTCGTCGACGATCAGCGCCAGCGACTTCGCCTCGGCCGGCACGGCGCTCCATGCCAGCGGCGGCGACAGGTCGCGCCCGTCGCAGGTGTGCACGGCGGGGATGGAGCCGTTCGCGCCGAACGCGGTGGAGGTCAGGGAGAGGGTCATCGGCGCCTCCGGGGCCCTGGGACGCTCGCGAGAACACGCGGGGATGGCGAGGCACGGCAGCACGATCACCAGTGCGCGAGCGATGCGACCTCCACGACGGCTCATCCGCGCCTCCCGACGGTGGGACGACAGCCTTCCAAACCGCCGCACGGATCGCGCCGGGCGACGCGAGATGGAGATCACCGCGCGAGCACGGTCCAGATCTCCGGGTCCTCGGGGCCGAGCACCCAGACGGAGATCCCGCGCAGCCGGTGGCGCTCGACGAGGCCGAGCTTCGCGCGGAAGCTGCGCGCGTTCTCCATGAAGATCCACTCCCACGTCCCCGCGCGGGCGTAGTGCGCGAACGGCACCTGCGCCTCGTCGTCCCACTCCAGCCGCGCGCCGTAGCGCTCAATCAGCGACATCGCGCGGGCGTGGGAGATCTGCTCGCTGTACGAGCGCGCCAGCTCGGGGGTGATGCGGTCTTCCTGCGACGTGTACCAGTGCTGCGCGCCCGTGGGAATGCCCAGCGACACCTTCTCCGCCGGTACGGAGCGGAGGACGTAGCGGATCACCTCGTCGTCCCAGTTCACCGCCGCCTGCGGGCCCGGCGGCGTGCGGCGCGTGTGCTGCGCGTACGTCATCACCGACACGAAGTCCAGCGCGGGCGCGATGGCCGGCAGGTCGTACCCCACGCGCCAGTTGGCGAACAGCCACTTCTGATACTGCGTCGCCCCCGCCAGCTCGTCGGGGCGATGGACGACGGCCGCGCTGATCCGGAATCCGGCGCCGTGCAGCGCGGTCGATGCCTCGCGCACCAGCTGCGTGAACGCGTCGCGGTCGGAGAGCGGCACGTTCTCGACGTCGAGCTGGATCCCCCAGAAGGCGTTGCGCCGGCAGAGCTCCACCAGCGACTCGATCGACCGGCGCCGCGCGTCGGGGTTGGAGAGCCACGCGTGCAGGATGGCCTGGTCGAAGCCCTGGTTCACCAGCAGCGGCATCACGCGGACGCGGTGCTCGCGCGCCAGCCGCAGCACGCGCGGATCGACGTCGCCCCACACCACGCCGTCGCCGTCCACCTTGTAGCCGTCGGGCGCGACGACATCGATGCGCGACACGTTGCGGCGGAAGCTCTCCCAGCTCTCCTGCGTGTCGACCATGTAGAACAGCCGCTCGCCCGCGCGCTGCGCATCCAGCGGCGAGCGCGGCACCAGCAGCAGCGCGGCGAACGCGAGCGACGTCGCGAATCTCCCGATCACCCGAAAGCTCCGTGTGGCGGTGGGACCTGTGTCAGCGTGTGGAGCGGGATCTTACCGGTCGTGTGCGCCCACGGACAGATCGGGAGATGCGGCGCCGGCGCGGATCAGCGCGCGGGTGGGGATGGGGGAGAGGAGAAGCGGAAGAGCCCGCGCTGGATCTCCACCGCGCAGGCGACGAGGAGGAAGGTGGCGTCGAGGCTGGACGGCGAGCTGCGCCTCCAGGCTCACCGCAGCACTGCCGCGCCCACGGCGATGACGCCGATCAGCACGCTGACGGCGGACTTCATCGCGGCGGCGACCAGGCGGCCCAGGAAGGCGCCCCACCCCACGCGCATGGCGCCGCGCATCTCGGGATTCTTCGTCATCTCCAGCACCGCCGCGCCCACGAACGCGCCGATGAACGCGCCGATCACGCTGCCGATGATGGGGATGGGGATGCCGACGAACGCGCCGATCAGCCCGCCCAGGATGGCGCCCCACCCCGCGCGCCGGCTGCCACCGTACTTCCGCGCGAAGCGCCCGCCGAGGATGAACTCCACCACCTCGGCGATGACCGCCAGCAGCAGCGCGATGCCGAACACCGTCCACCCTGGGCCGCCCCAGCGCGTGTAGTACGCGAACACCCCGATGGCCGCCACCTGCAGCCAGGTGCCCGGCAGCCCGAGCGGCACCAGCAGCAGCCCCGCGAGCTGCGCCAGCGCGAGAAGAGCGAAAGGCATCATCCAGTCCCGTTCACGGTTCGACGAATCCGTAGCCGCAAGCACGAGGCCCGCGGCGCCGTCCCCAACGACGTGCCGCGGGCCTCGGATGTTTCAGGACGATCGGCGGGCACGAGACAACATCGCGGCCCGCCGTCCAACAGAATCCCCCGAGACGTCCAGCCTCAGCAGGGTTGCTCGGCCGAAGCGACCTGGCGCGGGCAGATGCACCCGCCCATCCCGCTGAGACTGTTGGGATCGAAGCATCCCGCCCCGTTGGAGCCGCCCGGTGAATCGCAGAAGTTCGTCCAGCACACCTCCGATTCGTGCCCGCGGACCGTGCCCCGGAGGGCCTGCTTTCCACCGGTCGTCGCGAACGCTTCCACCACGAGCTCTTCCAGGTCCAGTCGGATCTTGCGCATGTGTTTCCTCCGGGAGGTGGGGCAATGCCGGCGCGAGGAGGGTCCTCGGCCGCGATTCATGGCGAGTGTTGGGTTCCCTGCGGGATTGTGTCTCGAAAGGCTGGGCCGGATGCCTAAACATGCGTGTTCCTGCCGGCGACCTGCAAGAACCACGTGCAACGCTGCCGGCCGGGCACCGACACCGTGGCCCGCGGCGGCGCGGACTTCCTTGCTCTTGCGGCACGATGCAGTCACCTTGCAGCTCACACCGCCCGTTCCGCGCCGTAGCAGCACGCAATCCACTGCGGGATGCGTCAGAGCGTCACGGAATCGCGGTAAAGCCGAAGCGTCAGACCCCTTTCCCGAGGAGGCGAAGCATGCGGAAGCTGAAGCTGGACGTCGACGCGCTGCAGGTGGAGTCGTTCGACATCGTGCGCGACGGGCGGCGGCGGGGGACGGTGCGCGGGCAGGAGACGTTCGTCGGCGACACCAACTGCGGCACCTGCCAGCCGGAGAGCTGGGGCGGCACCTGCGCCATCTTCGGCTGCCCCGACACGCCCAACAGCACGCAGACCTGCGAGACGGCGTGGGGATGCACCTGCATGGAAGGGTGCGCGACGGTCGACACGTGGAACTGTGGCTACGGCTGCACCCAGCAGGAAACCTGCGATCCGATGGGCTGCGTGATCGAGCTGTAGGACGGCCCCGCGGCATTCGACGACGGAATGATGATACCGGCTGCCGCAATTGATTGTGCATTCCGATCAGATGTCATTCCGAGTCGTACACCGCGCTGCGCGCGACCACGGAGGATGAAAGTCATAATCACCTGCACCACAACGACTTAGGCGATCTACTTTCTATTCAGCGGCGCCGCTGCTCCGAACCTCCAATCGCGCTGATGCCAGGCGGCGCCCGAGGAATCTGTGGCATGCGTCCGAGCGACAGGCGGCCTGTGGCTCGGGAGCCGGCCACAGATTCCTCAGGCGCCACGGCTTCGGCATGGGAGGAGAGGGCGGCGCAGCGCCTTCGGAATGACATCGTCCGGTGGGGTGCAAACGGAGGCAAGGCACCTGGAATGGAGACAGGCCCCCGGCGCGACGAAGCCGCCGGGGGCCCTTTCCTGCTGTCCCCTGTCCCCTAGTAGTACGACTGGCTCATCGACCCGCCGCGCGACGAGAGCATGTTCATCTTCAGCTCGAAGTCGCCCGGGTTCGTCGCGGCGGCCTTGGCCACCTCGTACTCCACCTCGTCCTTCTGCACCAGGTCCATCAGGCACTGGTCGAAGGTCTGCATCCCGTACGTCACCCGCCCCTCGGCGATGTGCTCGCGGATCTCCTCCAGCCGCGCCGGATCGGCGATGCAGTCGCGGATCGTCCCCGTCACCACCATCACCTCGGCGGCCAGCACGCGCCCCTTGCCGTCGCGGCGCGGCAGGAGGCGCTGGGAGATGACGGACTGCAGCTGCTCGGCCAGGCGCAGCCGCACGATCCCCTGCTCCTCGGGCGGGAAGACGGCCACGAGGCGCGAGATGGTGGACGCCGCGTCGCGCGTGTGCACGGTGGAGATCACCAGGTGCCCCGTCTCGGCCGACTTGAGCGCGATGTCGATGCTCTCCGTGTCGCGCATCTCGCCGATCAGGATGACGTCGGGGTCCTGGCGCAGCGCGGCGCGCAGGCCGTGGCGGAAGTCGTCGGTGTCGACGCCGATCTCGCGCTGGGTGATGGAGCAGTTGATGTCGCGGTGCAGGAACTCGATGGGGTTCTCGAGCGTGACCACGTGGCGGCGCATGTTCTGGTTCATGTAGCCGATCATGGCCGCCTGCGTGCTGCTCTTCCCCGACCCGGTCACCCCCGTCACCAGCACCAGCCCGCGCTCCAGCGCGGCGACGTCGGCCAGCACCGGTGGCAGCCCCAGCTGCTCGAAGGTGGGGATCTCGATGGGGATCACCCGCATCACGATCATGAACGACCCGCGCTGCCGCAGGATGTTCACGCGGAAGCGGCCCACGCCCGCCAGCCCCCACGAGCAGTCGTAGTCGGTGATGTCGTCGAGCCGCGCCCGGTCGCGCTCGTGCGGGATCAGGAAGCCGGCGATGGCCCGCGTCTGGTCGGGCGTCAGCCGCTGCTTGGTGAAGGGGATCAGCTGCCCGTTGATGCGGGCGCGGAACACGTCGCCCGACTTGACGTGCAGGTCGCTGGCGCCGCGGGCCACGGCCGCCTTGATGATGTTCTCGACCGCGTCGCGGAGGTCGCCGCCGCGCTGGTCGACGGTCGGTTCGGTGGTGCTCACGTCAGTACCCGGCCTGCTTGTCGACGGTATTCAACAGGGGCTCGCCCGAGAGGTAGCGGCGCAGGTTTCCCACGATCAGGTCCGTCTCGCGCCGCCAGAAGCGATGGGATGTGCCGGAAACATGGGGAAGCACGAGGGCATTGGGAAGGCCCCAGAGCGGCGATTCCCGCGGCAGCGGCTCGCGCGCGAACACGTCCAGCCCCGCGCCGCGAAGGCGCCCCGCCGCCAGCGCGTCCGCCAGCGCCCGCTCGTCCACCACGTCGCCGCGCGACACGTTGATCACCACCGCGTGGCGGGAGAGGCGGGCCAGCTCGCGCGCGCCGATCATCCCCTCCGTCTCCGCGGTCCGCGGCACGGTCACCACGAAATAGTCGGAGATGGAGAGCAGTCGATCGAGCGCGCCCTCCCCCGTCACCACCTCCACCCCCGGCGGCCCCTCCGCGGACGAGCGCCGCATCGCGACGACGCGCATCCCCAGCGCGGACGCGCGCTTCGCGACCGCACGGCCGATCCCGCCCAGCCCCAGCAGCCCCACCGTGCTCTCCGCCAGCTCGCGGATCGGCGAGTCGGCCTCGTCGAACCGCGACTTGTCCCATCGCCGCTCCGCCTGTGCGTGAACGGCCCAGTCCAGTCCGCGCGCGAAGTACGCGATCATCGCCAGCACGGTATCGGCGATCGGCTCCGCGTGCGTCCCCGCGCTGTTGGTGAGGATCACGCCGGACTCGCGCATCTCCGGGTACAGCGCGCCGCCCACGCCGGCGGACGCGGAGTGCGCCCAGCGCAGCGCATCTCCCGCCGCGAGAAAGACGTCGCGCGGCACGCCCCACCCCAGGTAGACCTCCGCGCCGCGGACGGCGTCGAGCACCTCGGCCCCCACGCCGCCGCCATCCCCCGTCCCGTCCGCGGCGCCGCGAATGGCGACGAGCTCCCAGCCGTCCGGCAGCGCCGCGCGAATCTCGTCGAGCGCCCACTCCGGCGCGCTCCAGATCGGCCTGCGCTCACGCAGGTTGAAGACGATGCGTCGGCGCCCGGGCATTCGGCAGCGGGTTCGGCGTTTCGGGAGAAAAGACGCGGGAAGATGGCGAAGAAGCCCGCCTCTCGCGAGACGGGCTCCTGATCTCCACCTCCACTCGAGCGGCGTCGGGGCGAATGGAATTCACGGCAACAACCGCACAAAGTCCCTGCGGGACTGCGGACGAGAAATCCGCGCGATGCAGGAGGATTCCGCGACGAGTCCCGTCAGCTGCGATTGAAGCGGCGGACGCCTTCGTCGCGGAGCATGTGCTTCACCAGCTTCTCGTGCTCGTGCTGCGGGCCGATCACGCGGAAGGTGATCTCCACGTCGTTGCCCACCTTGTCGATAGTGTCCATGCGGATCTCCGCCTTACGGTCGCGGAGCAGCGCCTCCACGCGCTCCAGCGCGTCGCTGCCGGCCTCGAGCGCGGCGGTGTAGCGGCGGTTGCTCAGGCGGCGGCGCACCACGCGCTCGAGGCGGCCGAGCGCGAGCAGGGTGCCGAGCACCATCACCGTGGCGCCGATCGCCTCGACGTACGCACCCGCGCCCACGCCGATGCCGATGGCCGTCACCACCCAGAGCGTCGCCGCCGTCGTCAGGCCGCTCACCTTGTTGCGGCCGTGCAGGATGGCGCCCGCGCCGATGAAGCCGATGCCCGGGATGATCTGCGCCGCCAGCCGCGCAGGGTCCGCGCGCAGCGCCTCCCCGCCGCTGGTGGCCAGCATCGCCAGGTCCAGCGACAGCTCGGTGAAGAGCGTGGCGCCCACGCAGATCAGGATCGTGGTGCGCAGGCCGGCCGGCTTGGCCTTCAGCTCGCGCTCCAGCCCGATCAGCCCGCCGAGCACCGCCGCCAGCAGCAGCCGCCCCAGCGTCGCCAGCTTCAGCGCCGCGACGAGCGAGGCCGGCAATCCGATAGAGATGAGGAAGTGTTCCACCGCGCGCGTAGACTGGGAACGTGCAGCGTGTTACGGGAACGTGACGAAATTGCGGCGGCGGCGGGTGGGGAGCAAGCGGGGAAGCAGTCGAACCTAAACCTTCTCTACAGGAAGTCCGACGATCTGGTCGAAATGAGCGTCGCGGGTGGCGACGGTGAGACCGTGCTGGCGCGCGATGGCCGCGATCCACATGTCGTTCTCCGGCAATGGGCGGCCTTTGCTCCAGAGGTCATGCTTGATATCGCCGTAAATCCGAGCCGTTTCGGCATCGCACGACAGGATCTCGACCGTCGCGGTGAACGAGGTGATCTGCGCCAGCGTAAGATCGGGGTGTCGCGAACGCGGCACCCCGTTGAAGAGCTCTCCCAGCGCGGGGACCGGGAGGAATGTTTTCGCGCCGCCGTTGACGAGCCGTTCGGCCTCAGGGCTATGCCTGAAAATGGCGATCACGACGCTGGTATCCAGCAGCAGGCTACCACTCATCGGCATCGACGCGCTCGCAGGTCTCCTTGATATAGCGCTCGATCTCGTCTGCTTCCTCGGCGCTCCAGATGCCAAGGAAGGGACGCAGTGCCTCGCTCGGGGTACCCTGCAGCGGCTTCTTGCCGAGCGAGCGCGTATACTCCAGTACCTGCTCACGCTGTTCGGGACGGAGCTTCTTCAGCCGCTCGGCGATCTCCTCTTCCAGCGCCGACATCCGGACCTCCTCCGGGAAGGTGACTTCCATGTTCACGTAAGATACGTAATTTTGTCGATTTCATACAGCCCACTCAACTGCCTTGAAATTCGACAGTGGAATACAGGTGCCGCGTTACCCACGTTCGCGTAACGGACGACAAAATCATCGCCGAGCTCGCGGACGGACGGACGATCAGCGTACCGCTTGCCTGGTCGTGGCGGCTGTCGGATGCCACGCCGGACCAGCGAGCGAACTGGCGCCTGATCGGCTCCGGCGACGGCGTGCATTGGCCGGACGTCGACGAGGACATCAGTGTGCGCGGAATGCTTGATGGCGTGCCCGCCGTGCGCCCGAAGCCGCGTCCCATGTAGACCTCAGACCGCCGGCCATCCCTGCCGTCGGTCCTGCTCAGCATAGAATTCAAGTGCCCGCCGGAGCGCATCGAGCGCCTCGGCGGGCACAGTTTCACGGTCCAGGATGCCGATGTGGACTGCGTATGCGACCGACATCACCAGGTCGCTGTCGTAGTATCGCGCCCAGATCCGACGGGCGGGTCCACGATCGAACTTCTCGATCAGTTCCACGAGCTCGGCACTGTTGATCCCGCCTTGCCGCCAGTCGTCGAAATGGTTGGCCAGCGGAACGAGCGCGCGGCGCAGCTCCTCGTCGTACGCCCGCGCCGCTTGGTCGCGCAGAAGGCGTTTCACCGGCCTGGGTAAATCATTCATCGCACCACCCGCAGGTGTGATGCGTCCGCGCGCGCGTCAGAGCCCCAGCACGTCGTTCATCGTGTAGGCGCCCGCCGGCTTGCCGGCGATCCACCTCGCAGCGCGGAGGGCGCCTTCGGCGAAGAGCGCGCGGTCCTGCGCCAGGTGGGCCAGCTCGATGCGCTCGCGCTCGCCGATCAGCATCACGCGGTGCTCGCCGACGATGTCGCCGCCGCGCAGGGCGTGGAAGGCGACCTGCCCGCGCGGGCGCTCGCCGGGGCGGCCGCTGCGCCCGTCGATCCGCACGTCGCCGAGGCCGACGCCGCGACCGCGGGCGATCGCCTCGCCCAGCGCGAGGGCGGTGCCGCTGGGCGCGTCGGCCTTGCGGCGGTGGTGGGCCTCCACGATCTCCACGTCGTAGTCGTCGCCCAGCACCTGGGCGGCGCGCTGGGCGAGAGCCACCAGCAGGTTCACGCCCACGCTGAAGTTCGCCGCCTGCAGCACGGCGGCGCGGCGCGCGGCCGTCTCCAGCATCCCCCGCTCTTCATCCCCCAGCCCCGTGGTGCCGACGACCAGCGCCTTCCCGGCGAGGGTGTCGCCGTGCATCTCCAGGATGCGGCGGAGGAGCTCGGGGGCGGAGAAGTCGATCACCACGTCGGCGCCGCGGATCCACTCGCCGGCGGTCTCGGGCGTCTCCACCACCGGGCAGCCAACGTCGCACGCGGGCTCGGGCATCTTGCCGATGCCGCCGACCAGCCGCAGCGCGTCGTCCTCGTGGATCATGCGCGCCAGCGTCTGCCCCATGCGCCCCGTGGCGCCGCTCAGGACGATGCGGACCGGCTCGGGCATCTCGGTCGATTCTGCGGGATGGTGGTGGAGTATGATGCGAGTGAACTCGCGGCTACGACGACACGCAGTCTGCCTTCGCAGCGCCTTCGCGGACTTCCCGGCCGCAGCGATCCCCGCGCGCGAGGCCGCGTCCGCGCGTCACGAGCGAAGCGAGCACGTCCCTCCCCCGGGCCGTTTCGGGGGAGGGATAGGCGCGAAGCGCCAGGGAGAGGGCCTCGCGCGGCTCAGGAGCCCTTCAGCAGCCCCACCGCCGCCATCGCCTCGCGCAGCTCCTGCTTCACGGCGTCGCTGGCCTCGACCAGGGGGAGGCGGAGCGGGCCGACGTCGAAGCCGAGCATCCCCACGGCCGTTTTCACGGGGATGGGGTTGGATTCGCGGAAGATCGCGGCGATGAGCGGGAGATAGCGGTGCTGCAGCCGCCGCGACTCGGCCACGTCGCCCTCCAGGAACGCCTTCGCCATGCGCGAGGTGTCGGCCGGGGCGATGTTGGCCAGCACGGAGATGACGCCCACGCCACCGAGCGCCATCAGCGGCACCACCTGGTCGTCGTTGCCCGAGTAGACGCCGACGCGGTCGCCCACGCGCCGGCAGATCTCGGCCACCTGGGTGATGTCGCCGCTGGCCTCCTTCACGCCCACCACGCGCGGGTCCTCGGCCAGCGCCTCCACCGTTTCGGGGAGGATGTTGCACGCGGTGCGGCCGGGGACGTTGTAGACCACGCACGGCAGGTCCGCCGCGTCGATCACCGCGCGGATGTGGGCGATGATCCCGCGCTGCGGCGGCTTGTTGTACGGCGGCGGCGAGACGAGGATCGCGTCCGCCCCGGCCGCGCGCGCGTTGGCCGCCAGCCGCGAGACCACCGCCGTGTCGCTCCCGCCGCAGCCGACGATCACGGGGATCTTCTTCCCCGCCTCGTCGGCGACGATCTCCGCCGCGCGGCGCTGCTCGTCGGGCGACATGGTGGTCGCCTCGCCGGTGCTGCCGTTGACCACCAGCGCGTCGGTGCCCTCGCGCAGGTGGAAGCGCACCAGCTCGCGCATCGCCGCCTCGTTCACCCCGCCGTCGTCGAACGGGGTGACGAGCGCCACGCCCGAGCCGGTGAACAGGAGGTTGGGCCGCCCGCCGTCCGCCATCGTCCGTCCCCTAGAGCCGGTTGAGGTCCATGATGTCGCCGGGCATCACGTCGCCCTCGGGGTCGTCGGGGTCCAGGTCGCGGTCGGTGCTGTCGCGGAAGTCGTCCGCCGCCTCGTCGCCGACCGAGTCGTAGAAGGAGCGGAACACGGTGCCGCCGCACTTCTCGCACTTCATGTTCTCGGGCGGCGGCTCGTCGTCGAAGAAGTAGTCCTTGCCGCAGTTCTCGCAGACGAGCGTCAGCATCGTGTCGGCCGGCTCGCGGCCCGCGGGCTCGTCGCCGGCGGGGTTCTCGCGGGGCTGCTCGGCGGCCTGCTTGCCGCGCACGATCGTGGTGTCGTCGGAATCGTAGCGTTCTTCCACCATCGTCCTCTCCTCGTCTTCCGGGTCACCGTGGCGAACGCACGGACCGTACCGAAGAACTGCGGTCCTGAGTCCTAAGTCCCAAGTCCTGAGTGCCCAGTGCCCAGTGCCCAGTGCCCAGTGCCCAGTGCCCAGTGCCCAGTGCCCAGTGCCCAGTGCCCAGTGCCCAGTGCCCAGTGCCCAGTGCCCAGTGCCCAGTGCCCAGTGCCCAGTGC
>DASUYB010000072.1 GCA_036377595.1 Longimicrobium sp.
GGAGCACCTCGCCCCGCAGCCAGCCGCGCTGCCACACGGCGAAGTCCGCGTACTGCACCGCCAGCGGCGGCAGCGGCGATGCCGGCCGTGCATCGGAGGGCCGCGAGAACCATTCGTAGAGGGTGAACAGCTCGCGGAAGAGCACGCCCATGCTCCAGCCGTCGCTGACGATGTGGTGCATGGCGAGCAGCAGCACGTGCTCCTGTTCGGAGAGGCGCAGCAGCGTCACGCGCAGCAGCGGACCGCGCTCCAGGTCGAAGGGGCGCTCGGCGTCCTCTCGCGCCAGGCGGCGCGCGTCCTGCTCGCGCTCCTCCGGCGGGAGACCGGTGAGGTCCAGCACCGGCAGGTGCGCGGGTGCGGTCGGGTGCACGACCTGCACGGCGCCCTGCTCCACCGGGTGGAAGGTGGTGCGCAGCGACTCGTGGCGGCGCAGCAGCTCGCCCAGCGCCTGCTCCAGCGCGGACGCGTCGAGGCTCCCCCGCAGCCGGCCCGACCGGAACATGTTGTAGCCGGCGCCCTCCGGCTCCATCTGGTGCAGGAACCAGAGCCGCTCCTGCGCGAAGGAGAGCGGCAGCGGCGCCTCCCTGGCGACGGGAACGAGCGGCGGGAGGGCGGCACCTTCGCCCGCGCTGCGCATCTCCTCCACTCGCCCGGCCATCTCCGCCACCGTGGGTCCCTCGAAGAACGCCCGCAGCGACACCTCCACCCCGAACACCTGCCGCACCCGCGAGACCACGCGCGTGGCCAGCAGCGAGTGGCCCCCCAGCTCGAAGAAGCTCTCCGCCACGCCCACCCGCTCCAGGCGCAGCACCTCCGCCCAGATCCCCGCCAGCACCTCCTCCACGGGGGTGCGCGGCGCCACGTACCGGTCCTCCGCCGACGCGTACTCCGGCGCCGGCAATGCCTTGCGGTCCAGCTTCCCATTCGGCGTCAGCGGCAGCGCGTCCAGGCAGACGAACGCGGCGGGGACCATGTAGTCCGGCAGGATGCGACGCAGGTGCGCGCGCAGCGCGTCCGTCTCGACGTCGCCGACCACGTACGCCACCAGCCGCTGCTCGCCCGCCTCCGCGCGCGCCATCACCACGCAGTCGGAGACGCCCTCGTGCTGGCGCAGCGCCGCCTCGATCTCGCCCAGCTCGATGCGGAAGCCGCGGATCTTCACCTGGAAGTCGGTGCGGCCCAGGAACTCCAGCGTCCCGTCCGCCCGCCAGCGGCCCAGGTCGCCGGTGCGGTACAGCCGCGCGCCGGCCCCGGGCGAGAACGGATCGGGGACGAAGCGCTCCGCCGTCAGCCCCGGCCGCCCCAGGTAGCCGCGCGTCACCTGCGCGCCGCCGACGTACAGCTCGCCGGGAACGCCGACAGGAACGGGTTGGCGCGCGCGGTCCAGCACGTAGATCCGCGCGTTGGCGATCGGCCGGCCGATGGCGGGCGCGCGGCCGTCCAGCCCGCACACGTGCGAGGTCGAATCGATGGTCGCCTCGGTGGGGCCGTACAGGTTGACCACCTCGCCCACGCCCGCCGCGCGCGCCTCCTCCACCAGCGCGGCCGGGAGCGGCTCGCCTCCGCAGAAGAGGAGACGGCAGGGGAGCGGCCTGTCCGCCGGACGCGCGCCGAGGACCGCCTGGAGAAGGGTCGGGACGAACTGCGCGACGGTGACCCCACCCTCCCCCATCACCCGCCCGATGGCGTCCGCGTCCCTGGCCGCGGCGGAGGAGAGGAGCAGCATCCGCGCACCGGTGGCCAGCGGCGTCCACAGCTCCCACGCCGACGCGTCGAACGAGATCGACGTGCGCTGCAGCACCGTGTCGCGCGCGCCGATGCCGAACGCCGCGGCCTGCCACGCGGTGTGGTTGACCATGCTGCGGTGCTCGACCATCACGCCCTTCGGGCGCCCCGTGGAGCCGGAGGTGTAGATGACGTACGCCAGGTGGCCGGGCGTGAGCCCCGCCCACGCGGGGTTCGTCTCCGGCCGCTGCGCCCACGCCGGGGCCGCGGCGTCGAGCTCGACCGCCGGGACGCCCAGCCCCGCGAACGTGCCGGCCAGCGACGACTGCGTGACGAGCGCCGCCGGCGCGCTGTCCTCCAGCATGTAGCGCAGCCGGTCGGCGGGGTACGCCGGGTCCAGCGGCACGTAGGCGCCGCCCGCCTTGAGGATGGCCAGCAGGGCGGCGATCATCTCCG
>DASUYB010000073.1 GCA_036377595.1 Longimicrobium sp.
GCCGATCATGCTGGCGAGCTGGTCGTTGGCGGAGAAGTCGGCGGCGGCGAGCGACGAGAAGGCGGTGGTGTCGAACTGCGGCTTCTCGCCGGCGCTGGTCACCAGCTGCCCGGTGCGGTCCACCAGCAGGGCGCAGCGGGCGTTGGAGTCGTACAGGAACGACTGGAGCAGCCGGTCGATGCGCTGGAAGTCGCGCTCCTCGAAGCTCCAGCTGCTGGCGCCGCCTGCCATCAGGCGACCTCCTCGCGGGTGGCGAGCGCCGCCTCCAGGCGCCCCAGCACCGCCGCGGCGCGCTTGCGCAGCAGCGGGCGCGGCTCCCAGGCCAGGAAGTCGCGCAGCAGCAGCACGGTGTCGACGCTGGCGGCCACGCTGCCGAGGTACTCGAGCGCGGCCAGGCGCCGCAGCGGGTGCGGGCTGAACAGGTCGCGCTTGCTGCGGCTGATCTGGTCGCGCACCAGCAGGACCCCGAGGGCGGCCAGCGCCCCCACGGCCAGCAGGGTGAACGCCGTGGTTCGCAGGATTCGCTTGTTTTCCATGTCCCCGGTGGAAGTCGGCGAACGTATGGGCGTTGAGGCGGTGACAAACTAACGGGGGAACCGCTTACGGGACAGGGGACAGCGGTCTCCCTGCCAACGCAAGCCTCGCACGACCTCCGCCACCGTTCCCCGGGTCGAAACCCGGGGATGGAAACCTCAAGAAGTCCGCCTTCGCGGGCAGCGCAGGCCCAGCGCTGAGTTCTCCCCTCCCCCGCGCAGCAGGGGAGGGGCCGGGGGAGGGGGCCACGGCCGGGCGGGCAGGATGGATACTCCCGCCACAGATGCCCGTCCGGCTACCTCTCCCGGTTCGGGGAGAGGTGGCGAGCCCAGGCGAGCCGGAGAGGGCGCGTCGCCGCGAATGCACGAAGGGCAGCGGATCGCATCCCGATCCCCTGCCCTTCCTTGCTGTCCCCTGTCCCCTGCGGCTTCCTACATCTCCCGCCGCGCCGACAGCGCCTCGGCGATGGTGACGCCGTCCGCGTACTCCAGGTCGCCGCCGATGGGAAGGCCGCGGGCGATGCGGGTGACGCGCACGCCCAGCGGGCCGATCAGCTTGCGCAGGTACATCGCCGTCGCCTCGCCCTCCACGCTGGGGTTGGTCGCCAGCACCACCTCCTGCACCTCGCCGCCGCCGAGCCGGCGCAGCAGCGGCTCCACGTTCAGCTCGCTGGGGCCGATCCCGTCCAGCGGGCTCAGGCGGCCGCCCAGCACGTGGTACATCCCCCGGTACTCGCCGGTGCGCTCGATGGCCATGATGTCGCTGGCCTCCTCCACCACGCACACGGTCGCCTGGTCGCGCCGGGTGCTGGTGCAGATGGCGCAGGGGGTGACCTCGGTCAGGTTGCCGCACACCTCGCACGGCCGCACGCGCTCGCGCACGGCCACGATGGCGCGCGCGAGCCGCTGGGCGTCGTCGGACGGGGCCTTGAGGAGGTGGAAGGCGAGCCGGAGCGCGGTCTTGCGCCCGATGCCCGGGAGGCGGGCCAGCTCGCCGGTCAGGTCGTCGATCGCGGACAACGGGCGCTCAGAGCCCCGGAAGGCTGAACGGAAGGTTCAGGCCTCCCATCTGCTTGCGCATCTCGTCCTCGTACTGCTGCTCGGCGCGGTTCTGCGCCTCGCTGACCGCGGCCAGCACCAGGTCTTCCAGCATCTCCACGTCGCCGCCGCCCGCCACGGTGGGGTCGATCTTCAGCGAGCGGATCTTGCCGCGCCCGTCCACCGTGGCCGTCACCATCCCGCCGCCGGCGGAGCAGGTGACCTGCCGCTGGCCGAGCTCGGTCTGGAGCTGAGCCATGCGGGTCTGCACCTGCTGGCTCATCTGGAGAAGCTGCTGGATGTTCGGATTCATCGTCTCTGTCGTTCAGCGGCCGCGCCGCGCGGCCGGTTGCGGTCCGTGGATGCACCCGCGCCCGCGCGCCCCTGCCGGGACCCGCGGGAAGCGATGTTCAGTCAACGAGTTCCAGGTCCCATGCTTGTACCGCCGCGCTCAGGACCGGTTCCCCTTCCATCAGCCGGCGCAGCTTGTCCTGCCGCGCGCTGGCCGCAGTGATGCGGTTCTGCTTGGGATCGATGGCCGTCGCCGCGCCCGTTGCCAGCTCGAGCTGGACGCGTCCCCCGAGCCGCCGGGCGAGCGCCTGCTCCAGCGCGTGCCGCGAGGCGGGCTGCGACAGCCGCTCGATTGCGGGATTTCCCGCGGGAAGCGCCATGCGCACCGTGCGACCGTCAGGAGAAAGCTGCGCTGCGCGGAGAACGAATCCCATCCCCGGCGGCAGCCCGTCGCCGTCCGCCAGGATCCCCTGCCACGCGCGCCGCAGCCGCGCCCCGTCGATCGGCCCCTCGTCTCCCTGCACCGCCGGAGCCGCATCGCGTTGCGGCTCGGGCGTGGGCGGCGCGGGGGCGATGGACATCGCGGGCACCGACGGCGGCGCGAAGGCGGCCGGCTCCTCGTTCGGCAGGGGGATGGGCGGGAGATCGTACCCGTCGTACTCGTCCACCACCGGCGCCGGGATGTCGATCGGCTCCCGCTGCATGGCCGTCGCCATAGGAGCGGGAGATGGAGACGCGGCGGGCGGCTCCGGCACGATCGTCGGCGCAGCGGCGACGGGCGCCGTCTCCACCGGCGCGACGATCGGCTCCGCGCTGGCGATATCGGGTGCGGGAGATGGTGTCACCTCGGCCGCGGGCGGCGTCTGCGGAGCGGACTCAACGCGCGGGGCGGGCGCGGCAGGCGGCTCGGCCATCGCGCGCGGAGCCGGGATCGGCGCGGGAGCGGGAGACGCGGACGCCGGCGTGCGATCGAATCCCCGCGCCGGTCCCGGCTCGGGCGACGGGCGCGTGCCGCCGTTGCCGCGCGATCCGCCGTCCCCGCCGCCGGACGGGCCGGGGGAGCCGCCGCCGAGCGCCGCCAGCACGTCCTCGATGCTGACCGTGCTCTCCAGGTACGCGAAGCGCAGGAGGAGAAGCTCGATCAGGATCCGCTGCTCGCCGCTCTTGCGGAAGCGGCCATCGGCGTCGAGCTCGGCCACCTGCGCCAGCATCCGCAGCAGGTCGCCCGGCGCGAACCGCCGCGCCATCTCGGCCGTCGCGCCGCGCAGGTGCTGGGGGACGCTCTCGGGGTCGCCGCCGCCCAGCCGCACGATCAGCAGCGCGCGGATGAAGTCGGCCAGCCCGCGGTAGAACTCGGTGAGGTCGTATCCCTCGTCCAGCATCTTCCCGACGAAGCGGAACACGTCCGCCTGCCGCCGCTCGGCGATGATGCCGAACAGGTCGAGGTAGACCTCGGTCCCCACCAGCCCCAGGATGCGCCGCACGTCGTCGGGCGTGGGCGTGCCCTCGGTGAACGAGAGCACCTGGTCCAGCAGCGACAGCCCGTCGCGCATCCCGCCGTCGGCCTTCTGGGCGATGGGGAGAAGGACGTCGTCGCCCGCCTCGATCCCCTCGTGGCCCAATACGGTCCTCAGACGGCCGACCAGGTCGGGGGTGGAGATGCGATGGAAATCGAAGCGCTGGCAGCGCGAAAGGATCGGCGGCGCGGCCTGCTGGATCTTCTGCGGCTCCGTGGTGGCGAAGACGAAGATCACGCGCGGGGGCGGCTCCTCGAGGATCTTGAGGAGCGCGTTCCACGCCTCGCGCGTGAGCATATGCGCCTCGTCGATGATGTAGACCTTGAACCGGTCTTCCTCCGATGGCGCGTACATCGCCCGCTCGCGCAGGTCGCGCGCGTCGTCCACGCCGCGGTTCGACGCCGCGTCGATCTCCACCACGTCCAGCGAGGTGCGCCCCGCCCAGATCCGCTCGCAGCTGTCGCACACGCCGCAGGGCTCGCCGTCAGGCCCGCGGTTGGGGCAGTTCAGCGCCATCGCCAGCACGCGGGCCAGCGTCGTCTTCCCCACGCCGCGCGGGCCGCAGAACAGGTACGCGTGCGCCACCCGGTTCCGCTGCACGGCGGAGCGAAGGGTGCTGCTCACGTGCTCCTGCGTGGCGACTTCGCTGAAGCGCTTGGGGCGGTAGGTGCGAGCGAGCGCGGTGCGAGACAACGGGTTACCTCGTGCGGGAGTGCTGCCAGATGCATTTGGTGAGAAATATAGCCCTGCGCGGAAGGAGGTACAACGAGGCGCGAAAGTGGTGATGGGGAAGTGCTGAGTGCTGAGTGCGAGAGTGCGAGAGTGCGAGAGTGCGAGAGTGCGAGAGTGCGAGAGTGCGAGAGTGCGAGAGTGCGTCCGTCAGCGATCGCAGCCCCACCCGTCGCCATCGCGATCGAGATCGTAGATGTCTCTCCCGATGACCCGCACCGGACCGGCCACGTACGACGGGCCGTTCCCCCTGCCGCCCGCACAGTCCACGTCGCTGTCGATCGGCACGCAGGGCTCGTAGTTCGGATCACACTCCTCGCCGCGGGCGATGGGCGGAGGCAGGTCGGCGAGCGGAGGAGCACCCCCGTCGCCGGACGGGAGCGAATCGTCCGCGAAAACAGGGGGAGACTGTGGGACAGGAACTAGCTGCACCGAATCGCCCGACGCGCCCTCCGCATCACGATTTTCATCTCCGCCGCAACCGGCCAGCACGAGGACGGTGAGGAATGACGTAAGGATCTGGCGCATGGTGGAGCGATGCATCGTCGAACGGTCCGGGATGGATGGAACTACGTCGGTATGAGTTGGACGGGATCAGATGAAGGACTTCCGCGAGTCCGGCCGCCAGGTGGCCAGCGCGTGCGAGGAGGATGCGACGAAGCCCGCCGGAGAGCTCCCGGCGGGCCTCGAGTTCGGCGGACTGCAGGCGCCGATCAGACTTCCTTGATGTCCGTGATCAGCTGCTGCAGCGAGCTCTTGGCGTCGCCGAAGAGCATGGCGCAGCGCGGGTGGTAGAACAGGTCGTTCTCCACGCCGCTGAACCCCGCCGCCATGCTCCGCTTCAGCACGATGATGCTCTTCGCCTGGTCCACGTTCAGGATCGGCATCCCGTAGATGGGGCTGCCTGGGTCGTTCTTCGCCGCCGGGTTCACCACGTCGTTGGCGCCGATCACCAGCACCACGTCGGCCTGCTCGAACTGGTCGTTGATCTCCTCCAGGTCGTACAGCCGGTCGTACGGCACGTTGGCCTCGGCCAGCAGCACGTTCATGTGCCCCGGCATCCGCCCGGCAACGGGGTGGATGGCGTACTTGAACTCGCCGCCGCGCTTCTCCACCAGCGAGGCCAGCTCGCGCACCTGGTGCTGGCACTGCGCCACCGCCATCCCGTAGCCCGGGACCACGATCACCTCGCGCGCGTAGGCCAGCTGCACCGCCACGTCCTCCGCCGTCACCGAGCGCACGGTCTTGTCCACCAGCGCGGCCGCCGACGACGCCGTCTGCGTGCTGCCGAACGCGCCGAACAGCACGTTGCCGAACGAACGGTTCATCGCCTTGCTCATCAGGATCGACAGCAGGAAGCCGCTCGCCCCGTCCAGCGCGCCGCAGATGATCAGCACCGTGTTGCCGATCGCGAACCCCGTGGCCGACGACGCCAGTCCCGCGTACGAGTTCAGCAGGGAGACGACCACGGGCATGTCCGCGCCGCCGATCGGCAGCACCATCAGCACCCCGATCAGCAGGCTGGCGCCCACCATCGCGTAGAAGAGCGCCGGGTGGTCGGGGCTGAAGACGAGAAAGACGAACGCGGCGAAGGTGGCCGCGAAGAGGGTGAGGTTGATGGCGTTCTGGCCGCGCCAGGTGACCGGCGTGCCGGTGATGAACCCCTGCAGCTTGCCGAACGCCATGAAGCTGCCGGTGATGGTCAGCGCGCCGAACAGCACCTCGAACCCCAGCGCCGCCATCGTGGGGCGCGACACCGCCCCGCCCTGCAGCCGGTACTCGGCCACCCCCACCAGCGTGGCCGCCAGCGCGCCGAACATGTGCGAGACGGCGATCCGCTGCGGCATGGCCGTCATCGGCACGAACATGCCGAGGGGATAGCCGATCGCCGTCCCCAGCAGCAGCCCGCCCAGGATCCACTCCCAGCGCACGATCTGCCGGCTCAGCAGCGTGCCGACGATGGCCAGCAGCATCCCCAGCGCCGCCATCTGCATCCCGCGCTGCGCCCGCGCGGGCTTGGTCAGCGAGTACAGGCCGAGGATGAAGAGGACCGAGGAGACCAGGTAGGTGAGCTGGATCCCGGCCTCGCGCAGGTCCATCGCCGTGTTCACCGCCGCGGGCGCCTCGGGGATCTGGAGGAGGAAGGCGAGCATCAGGCCCCTCCCCCGTCCGCCGGCTTCGTCCCGTTGCCGCCGAGGAGCGCCTTCGCGTCGCCGCCGCCGCCGGGGAGGCGCTGCTTGAACATCCGCAGCATCCGGTCGGTGATCAGGAACCCGCCGACCACGTTGATGGTGGCGGCGGTCACGGCGATGAAGCCCAGCAGCGTGGCCAGCGTGCCGTGGTCCGACCCCGCCAGCACCAGCGAGCCGACCAGGGAGATGCCGGAGATGGCGTTGGTGGCCGACATCAGCGGCGTGTGCAGCAGCGGCGGGACGCGGGTGATGGTGAAGTACCCGACGAACCCGGCCAGCACGAACACGAACAGCAGCGTGATGCTCATGGAGATGGCGCCGTTGGGGTGGGTGCCGAACCGCGTGTGCGCGGGGTTTGCCGCTAGCCTTCGCCCAGTCCGAGCCGGCGCTTCAGCTCCGACACGATCAGGTTGTCCTCGAAGATGGAGACCTCGCCGCCCTCGATCTCGTGGCGCCGGCGCTTGATCTCGGCCAGCGTGGGGTCGTCGTCCAGCCGCTCGTCGTGCGGCTCGCCGGCCACACCCACGCCCGCCGGCGGCGCGGGTGCGGCGCCCGCGAGCTCCGCCAGGCGCGCGTCGACCAGCTCCGCGGCGGGGCCGTACCACGCGGCGGTGTCGGGATCGCGCGGCGCCAGGCTGGCCAGGAGCGCCCGCGCCAGCCGCGCCCGCGCCGCCTCCGTCAGCGACAGCGCCGCCTTCTCCACCAGGGTGATGTCGTCGCTCACTGTCGCTCTGCTGCCGGATCGCCGAACTTCGCCTTGAGCTCTGCCATGACAGTCTCATGGTCGATCAACGTTGCCTCACCGCGCTGGATCTCTTCCCAACGTCGCTGGATTTCGATCATCCAAGCCTGCTCGGCGTATACGTCGATCCAGCGTCCGCCGTCTTCTTCGCCGTCCAGCGAATCCATCAGGCGCTGAATCAGCCGTGAGCGAAGATTCGCGGGAAGCTGAAGTGCAGCAGTCTCGATGTCGTCGTACTCCATCTGATTCGGCCGCTATCCGAGGTCCTCATTTCGCACGCGCGCGTTCGTGGCGCGCGTGACGACACCGTACTCACTGAACGCACCGCTGAGCAGCAGGCGGTTGGCCTCTTCCATCAGCGCGCTCACGTCGCCTCCGAACTCTTCCAGCGTTGCTTTCGGATGCGATGTTCGACGATCGGATCGCGGTGCACCTCAACCGGCCGCGCGGCGTGGCGCAACGGGCGGCTGCTTCGGAGGGAGGCGAACGAACTCCCGGTCCGCGTAGTCACCGCGGTCGCGCCGCTCGCGGAGAGCGCGGAGCAGGCCTTCGAGGCTGCCGCCAGCCTCGGCAAGCATCTGCTCACGAACTCGGTGGACCTCTTCGACAATCGGATCTTCTCGCATGTTCACTCCTCCAGCAGCTCGGCCGGCGTGCAGATGCCCGGGGGATCAAAGCCCTCGTTCCTGCAGATGCCTTCCAGCCGTTTGCGGATCACTGCGTTGGCGATGTGCTTCAGGTTCCAGGTCACCAACAGGTCGATGCCGTTCAGAGCGGCAACCGCGACGTGAACCGCGTCGCTCGAAGCCTTCGACGGTAGCGATGCCTTTCGCAGCAAGGCCTCAGCCAGTGCATCCACCTCATCGGTGATGTCCAGCAACGGCAGCGTTCGCACAAGTGCGTGTCGCTGGACCGCATAACTCGCGTCTCCCCTGGTGATCTCGTCGAGAACCAGTTGCGAGATCACGGGCTGGAAGCGGCCGCGCACCGCCCACCAGTCGGCCGTGACCTTCTGGTTCGCACGGGTCACGAGATCGCCGCTTGGACGGGCAGCGAGATAGCTGATCACGCTCGTCTCGACGTACACCGTCGGACGAGCATCCACCTTCCCGGCTGCCGGATCGTCGCTCACGCGGCGGCGGGGGCGAGCATGGCGCGCAGGCGCTCGTTCACCACCTGGCCGCCGTGCGTGACGCAGGCGCCCTTGAAGATCTCGTCGTCGAAGTCGGTGCGGAACTCGCCGTCCTTCACGAACTCGGCGATCATGGCGCCCACGGTGCGCGCGTACATCTGGCTGGCGTGCACCGGCATCTCGGCCGGCAGGTTCAGCGGGCCGAAGATGCGCACCCCTCCCTCCTCCACCACGTCGCCGCGTCGGGTGAGCGCGCAGTTGCCCCCGTTCGGCGCGGCGATGTCCATCACCACCGAGCCCGGCTTCATCGCCCGCACCGCGTCTTCCGAGACGAGCAGCGGCGCGGGCATCCCCGGCACCAGCGCGGTGGAGATCACCACGTCGCTGTCGCCCACGTGCGGCACCAGCAGCTCCACCTGGCGGCGCTGGCGCTCCTCGTCGAGCGCGGCGGCGTATCCCCCCTGCCCCTCGGCGCCGGTGGTGTCCAGCTCCAGCGTCACGAACTTCCCGCCGACCGACTCCACCTGCTCGGCCGCGGCCGCGCGCACGTCGTAGGCGCTGACCACCGCGCCCAGCCGCCGCGCCGTGGCGATCGCCTGCAGCCCGGCCACACCGGCGCCCAGGACGAGCACTTTGGCCGGGCGGATGGTTCCCGCGGCGGTGGTGAGGAGGGGGAAGAACTTCGGCAGCGCCTCGGCCGCCAGCAGCACCGCGCGGTAGCCGGCGATGGTCGCCATCGCCGAGAGCGCGTCCATCTTCTGCGCGCGCGTCGTGCGGGGGACGAGCTCCATGGCCAGCGCGGTGACGCCGCTCTCGGCCAGGCGCGCGGCGCCCGCGGGGTCGTCGAGCGGCCGCAGGAAGCCGATCAGCACGTGCTCGGGCGCCAGCAGCCCGATCTCGTCGCCCGGGGGCGGCTGCACGCGCGCGATCACCCGCGAGGCGTAGACCTCGGTGCGCCCCGCCACCCGCGCGCCGGCCTGCTCGAACTCGGCGTCGGAGATGTACGCGCCCTCGCCGGCGCCGTGCTCCACCACCACTTCCACGCCGGCCTTGGCCAGCCGCTGCACGGTCTCGGGGACGAGCGCGACGCGCCGCTCCAGCGGCGCAGTCTCCTTCGGTACGCCGACGCTGACGGGCATGGGCGGTGGGCTCGGGAGGTCGGGTTGATTATGGGCCAGGGCTCGCGCCTGAATCTACGCAAACGGCGGCGCGCGGGGGAAGCTTTTTCTGAACTCAGGGAGATCGCGGAGGGTGATGGAGATCGTACCTTCGGCATCCCCACGCGTCCCGGCCTCACCATGCGATGCTTGACCGCGCGGCGATCGGCGGCGATTTCTTCCCGCTGAACGCTGGATTCGTCCCCGGACCCGATCTCCCTGCCCCGCGGCCGGAACGGATGAACACCTCCGAGTACCTCTCCGTCCTCGTCTCCATCATCATCGGCCTGGGATCTCCCTTCAGCGTGGGCGCCGCGGTGGCGACGAACTACTTCTCGTTCGTCTTCTTCCTGCTGAGCCCCATCGTGCTCTACCTTGCGGCGGTGGTGGTCCTCCCCGACTTCGAGGGCGAGGGGGAGATCGACCTGCGGGCGCACTACCTGGGCAACCGCCACGTGTACTCCGGCTTCCTGGCCGCGCTGCCGCTGCTGAACGCTGTGCGCTCCGTGGCCATCTCGCACGACCCGCTGCCCACGCGCGAGCGCCCGTACGAGGCCGCGTGATTCGTGCTGATGCCGAGCGGCGTGCTGGTCCGCCGCGAGGGCTACCCGAAAGTGCTCGCGGTGGCGCTCGCGGCGCTCTTCACCGCCTTCATCATTCTCGCCGGGCTGCAGCCCGGGTGACGCGAAAGGAGCCGATGAACGAGATCGAGCGCATCGCCGACCAGCTGGAGCGGATCTTCCGCGGCGACCCGTGGTACGGCTCGAACACGATGGACGTGGTGCGCGGCCTCACCCCGGCCCAGGCGGCGCACCGGCCGATCCCGCAGGCGCACACCCTCTGGGAGATCGCGCTGCACCTTACCTCGTGGAACCGCGAGGTCGCCCGCCGCCTGCGCGACGGCGTGCCGCGCGAGCCCGAGGACGGCGACTGGCCGGAGATGCCGGAGCCCAGCGCGGAGAACTGGCGGTACGCGGTGGAAATGCTGGAGCAGTCGTACCAGGCGCTCCTGGCCGAGCTCTGCCGCCTCCACACCGCGAAGCTGGAGGAGACGGTGGGCGAGGCGCGCGAGCGGCCGCTGGGCTCGGGGGTGACGTACTACGTGATGCTGCACGGGATCGTGCAGCACTGCGTGGCGCACACCGCGCAGATGTCGCTGCTGCGGAAGGCGTCCGCCCCCGCGTGACAGGCGCTCCGCACTACATTATTTTCGGTCGGGAACCGTCGCGCCAGATTCGTCGGACGGCGTCCCGTGCCCCGCCACCCCGCAACCGAGGGAGAGTGACTCATGCCCCGCAAGCGCATCTACCGCGACGTGACCGAGACCTTCGGCGACACGCCGCTGATCCAGCTCAACCGCATCGCCGCGGGGCTCCCCGGGCGGATCGTGGTGAAGCACGAGGGCTACAACCCGTTCAACTCGGTCAAGGACCGCATCGGCGCGGCCATGGTCGACGACGCCATCGAGAACGGCCGCCTGCGCGACGGGATGATCATCGTGGAGCCCACCAGCGGCAACACGGGGATCGGCGTGGCGTACGCCGCGGCGGCGCGCGGCTTCCGCTGCATCTTCACCATGCCCGAGACAATGACGGTGGAGCGCCGCAACCTGCTGCGCGCGCTGGGCGCCCGCGTGGTGCTGACCGAGGGGCCCAAGGGGATGAAGGGCGCCATCGCGCGCGCCGAGGAGATCCTCTCCCGCCTGGGCGACGGAGCGTGGATGCCGCGCCAGTTCGACAACCCGGCCAACCCGCGCATCCACTACCGCACCACGGGGCCGGAGATCTGGGAGGACACGCAGGGGCGCGTGGACGTGTTCGTCTCCGGCATCGGCACCGGGGGGACGATCACCGGCGCGGGGCGCTACCTGAAGGAGCGCAACTCCGCGATCCGGGTGGTGGCGGTGGAGCCCGCGGAAAGCCCGGTGCTCTCGGGCGGCGAGCCGGCGCCGCACAAGCAGGCGGGGATCGGCGCGGGGTTCGTCCCCGGCCTGCTCGACACGTCGGTGTACGACGAGATCGTCAAGGTCACGAACGACGACGCCATCGCCACCACGCGGCGGCTGGCGCGCGAGGAGGCCATCTTCGCGGGGATCTCGTCCGGCTCCATCACCTGGGCGGCGCTGCAGATCGCCTCGCGGCCCGAGATGGAGGGGAAGCTGATCGTCTCCATCATCTGCGACTTCGGCGAGCGCTACCTCTCCAACCCCGTCTACGCCGAGCTGCCGGACGCCGACTGGAGCGACGTCGAGGAGGCGCTGGAGGTGCCGGAGCCCGTCCCCGCGTGACTCCGGTCGCTCGAATCGAATCCGCCGGCCGGGAAGCCTTCCCGGCCGGCGGATTCGTCGTCATGCGATGCTTCGCGTCGGGATGGAGAAGAAACGCTTCGTCCCCTGTCTCGTTGATTTAGAAAAGTCCGGGGTTTGGTTGATTTAGAAATGTCCGGCGAAAGGTTCCTTGCTTGCGCCAGGGATGATCGGGCGCGGGTTTGTTGGGTTTGGAAGTTGTTTGATCCCTCTTCTCCCGAGGAGGAG
>DASUYB010000074.1 GCA_036377595.1 Longimicrobium sp.
ACGGCCACGCCGCTGACCATGAAGCTGCCGCTGATCCAGTTCCTCCATCCCACCGCCTACCAGTTCACCCAGGTGCACCTGACGGCCGACATGGAGGTCAGCGAGTTCAACACCGCCAACGGGCTGAACATCAAGAAGAAGAGCACCGACTTCAACGTGAACGCCAAGCTCGACTACTCGCTGCTGGGCGGGTTCAGCGGGGGCGGCGGCTTCAACCTCGACATCAAGAGCAGCGAGGACTCCGAGCGCAAGTCGAGCAGCGAGCGCAAGGCCGCCGGCCGGCTGCACATGGAGGCGACGATCGAGCCGCGGCCGGACTTCGCGCTGCCGCAGCCCTTCCTGGTGCAGAAGGGGCCCAAGCTGCGGCTGGTGATCGGCGACCGGCGCGAGCTGGACGCCGCCGGCCAGCCCACCACCGACCCCAAGCTGGTGGTGCGCCGCGAGGTCGACGTGACCGCCACGCTCACCGCCAAGGCGGGCGGCCCCGCGGCGGGGAAGGCGCTGGAGGCGCAGTGCGACTCGGCGTCGGTGTCGCTCAACATCCCCAACGGGGGCGTCACGAGCAGCACCGGCGAACTGAAGATCACCCTGGTGCGCTCGGGGATGACGGCCGACACGTCGACGCCCGCCATCGCCAACCTGCGGGTGTCGATGAACCTGGTGAACGCCACCGTCCCCGTCAGCATCTAGGGGGCGGACGATGACCTCCCTGCGCGACTGGCACGGCTTCGAGGACAGCGTCCGCTGGCGCCTGGTGCCCGAAGGGGTGGAGATCGAGGGTTCGGGGGTGGAGCGCAGCCGCGGGCGGCCGGCGATGGTCGCCCGCGTGTGGAACGCCTTCGGCGACGCAATCAACCAGGTGGCGCAGAGCACGAAGGTGCCCTGCCCGCTGATCGTGGCCACCATCTGCACCGAGTCGGGCGGCAACCCCGACGCGCTGCGGCTGGAGCCGGGCTACGTGAGCGACGGGGCCACCCCCGGGAAGGTGAGCATCGGGCTGACGCAGACGCTCATCTCCACCGCCAGCGAGACCATGCGGATGAGCATCACGCGCGACTGGCTGCGCCAGCCGCGCAACGCCATCGACGCCGGCGCCCGCTACATCGCCCGCCAGGCGCGGACGACGGGGTTCGACCCGCCGCTGGTGGCGGCGGCGTACAACGCGGGGAAGCTGGCCCACCAGACCGGGGTGAGGAACCGCTGGAAGCTGCGGCAGTTCCCCATTGGCACCGCCGAGCACTGCGACCGCTTCGTCCGCTTCTACAACGACGCGGTGTCGGTGATGGCCAGCCATCCCACCGCGCCGGCGATCGGCCACGCGACGCTGCTGGGCGGGGGGTTCCAGCCGCCGGTCGTCCCCCAGGCGCCGCCCCCGCGCAATCCGCCGCCCGCGGGCTCCGCGGCTCCGAGCGACGCGCGGGTCGACTTCGCCGAGCGCGCGCGGCCGGACGCGGTGACCCCGTACTCGCTGGGCGTGCTGAAGGGGATCCTGCGCTCCGCCGGATTGCGGCGGTGCCTCGTCTCCAGCACGCAGCGGCCGCCGGCGGAGCAGGCGCGGGTGATGTTCGACAACCTGGAGAGGCACGGCGTTGAGCATCAGAAGAAGCTCTACGCCCGCGCGGGGCGCGAGGTGATCGACGTCTACGCCGAGGCCAAGGCGCGCGGCGCGGCGCCCGACCAGGTGAAGGCGGCGATGGAGCGGAAGATCATCGCCATCGGGCCCACGAAGGTGTCGCGGCACGCGTCGGACCCGCGCGTGCTGAACGTGTTCGACGTGGCGCCCAGCTCCATCACCGACCGCGCGGCGTTCGAGGCGGCGGTGCGGTCCGAGCCGCGCGTCGCCTTCTTCCTGACCCCGCCGCGCGACCCCGGCTACCACCTCGAGATCCCCCAGCCGGGCGCCTGAATCCCCGCTGATCTCCCCTTCCCCGGCGATTCGGGAGAGGGGGGAATCGGGGGATGAAGAAACCACGGCGTCCCCTGTCTTCATCATCGACCAGGTCCTCGAACCGGGGCTGAATGCGATGTATGCATTGATAGATCGCGGCCGCGAGGAGCTCCTGCGGGGGCTCCGCGTGGTCGCCCGCTACCCCGCCTTCGTGCTGGTGCAGGGCGATGCGGTCCCCGCCGGCATCCCCGCCGACGAGGTGGAGGTGATCACCGACGACACCATCTCCGTGCACGGCGAGCCGGTGCGCATCCCCGAGGGCGAGTGGGAGCTGGACGACGCGCCGCACACGCTGGTGCGCTTCGCGGGGCCGGTGGCGCAGGAGTGGCGCGACGCGCTGGCCGCGGCGGGGGTGGAGGTGCGCTTCTGGTGCCCGCGCTTCGGCGCCTGCCTCCGCCTTCCCGAGGGGATGGACGCGGACGCGCTCCGCGCCGGCTTTCCCTTCATCGTCGGCGCGCAGCCGTACCTGCAGGAGCACTGCAGCCGCGGGCTCGACGAGGCGTCGGATCACCCCCGCGCCGTCGTCCCCCCCGACCTGTACGACGTGGTCTGCTTCAGCCGCGAGGATCGCGAGCGCGTCGTCCAGGAGCTCAGGGAGATGGGGATGGAGGTGCTGGACGCGTCGTCGTCCAAGCTCCGCGTTCGCTGGACGGGCGACCCGGCGGCGATCCGCGACGTGGTCGGCGTCAAGCTGGTGGACCCCGCGCGCGTCCCCGTCACCGTGCAGACGGCGACGGCCGCCGCGCCGGCGACGACGGCCGACGCGCTCGGCCTCTCCGGCGCGGACCCGGCGCTCACCGGCAGCGGCCAGGTGATCGCCGTGGCCGACACGGGGCTGGACGTGGGCGCCGACGGCGCCGGGCTGCACCCGGACTTCCGCGGCCGCCTGCGCTTCATCCGCAGCTGGCCCATCAACCCGTCGTGGGGCCCGTTCGTCAAGGCGCCCGGCGCCGACGACGGGCCGGCGGACCGCAACAGCGGCCACGGCACCCACGTGGCCGGGCTGGCCGCCGGCGGCGGCGCGCTCGAGGCGCGGCACCGCGGCACCGCGCCGGGGGCCGGGCTCGTCTTCCAGTCGATCGAGCAGTACACCGACATCCGCTCCGATTACGCGGCGCGGATCCCCTCCGGCTACTACCTGAGCGGGCGCCCGCTGGACCTGCGCGCGCTCTTCCGCGAGGCCCGCGAGCAGGGCGCCCGCATCCACGTGAACTCGTGGGGCGACCCGGCGCAGGGGAAGTACACGGACGACTGCTACGAGGCCGACCTCTTCCTGCGCGAGAACCCCGACGCGGTGGTGCTCTTCGCCGCCGGCAACGACGGGTGCGACCGGGACGGCGACCGCCTGCGCGACGGGGGAACGCTCTACGCCCCCGCGTCGGCGAAGAACGTCGTCGCCGTCGGCGCGACGGAGGGCGCCGCGTCGGGGGTGGGGATCCGCGGCAGCTGGGGCGACATGGACGCGTCCGTCCAGCGCTACCGCAACCCGGCCGACCGCGCCGACGCCGTCTCGGGCGACCCCGCGCAGCTGGCGATGTTCTCCTCCGCGGGGCCCACGGCCGACGGGCGGATCAAGCCCGACGTCTGCGCGCCGGGAACCAACCTGGTGGCGCCGCGCTCCTCCGTCTGCCGGCAGAATGGGTGGGGGCTGGCCAGCCCGCTTCCCTACTACATGTACTTCGGGGGGACGTCGATGGCCAACGGCGTGGCGGGGGGATTCGCCGCGATCGTGCGCCAGGCGTGGGAGGCGCATCTCGGACACGCTCCCGGCGGCGCGGCGGTGAAGGCGCTGCTGGTGCTGGGCGCCCGCCCCGTGCTGCGCCGCGACGGCGCCGGCGAGGAGCCGCGCGCCGCCGCCGGGTTCGGCCGGCTGCACTGGGCGGGGTGCGCGCCGAAGCAGAGCGGTCGTACCGTCCGCCTGGTGGAGGACGCGCCGGGGATGGCGACCGGCGAGGTGCGCGAGCACCGCTTCGCCCTCCGCCGCCCGGGCGCCGTCCGCGCCGTCCTGGCCTGGTACGACGCGCCGGGCGAGCGGCTGGTGAACGACCTGGACCTGGCGCTGATCGGCCCCGGCGGCACCCGCGTGTGGGGGAACCACCCCGCCGGCACGGCGGGCTCGCCCGACCGCGCCAACACGGTGGAGGTGATCGACCTCCCCGCCGCGCAGCCGGGCGACTACGTGCTGCGCGTCACCGCCGTCAACGTTCCCGTGGGCCCGCAGCCCTTCGCGCTGGCCTTCGCCTTCCCCGCCTCGCCCACGATCGACCTCCCCGTCGGCTTCCTGGCGGGGATCGGCACCACGGCGGCGCGCCGGCTGGCCGACGCCGGCGCGGGGACGGTCGGCGCGCTCGCCGGACTGGCCGACGGCGAGATCTCCGCGCGCACGGGGCTCCGCGGCAAGCGGCTGGTGGCGCTGCGCGAGCGGCTGGCCGCGCTGGACCTCGCCTCGGCCGCGCGGCCGGCGGGCGTGCCGCTGACCCTGACCCTGGCGGAGGTCGGCGCCCCGGCCGCGCCCGCCGGCGTGGCCGACGAAGCGTGGCGGAGCGCGGCGGCCGGGCTGGCGCCGCTGGCCTCGGTGTTCGACCGCACGCGCCTGGCGCGCATCCGCCTGGCCGACCTCTTCCCCGATTCCTGATCCACCTCCATCCCCCCCACCTTCCGAACACAAGGAGCACGAGATGGCAGACAGCAAGAAGCCGCGGGCCTCCGAGCCCGCGCCCGAGCCGGAGGAGCGGGAGCAGCCCGCGGACGCGCTCCCCGACGTTTCCACCGCGCTGGCCAGCGTGGGCGCGTCCCTTCCCGTGGGCGGCTTCTCGGCCGACTTCCAGCCCGCGGGGCTGGCCACCGGCGCGCTGGCGCTGAGCGCCGACGTCACGCCGGGGCTGACGAAGATCGCCCCCACCTTCGGCGACGTCCTCCTGGCCGTGGGCCAGGGCGTGGCCAGCTCGCAGGAGGCGCTGGACAGGAGCCTGATCGACACGGCGAAAGAGCTGAGCCAGACGAAGATCAAGGTGGTCACCGACGTCATCCAGAAGATCAACGACGACGGGCTTCCCGACGCGGCCAACACCGAGCTGGTCACCGAGGAGGTGTCGCTGATCAACTTCCTTTCCCCCGAGGTCCACGAGTGGAAGAGCGTGGCCGTGTCGATGGACTTCGAGGTGGGCGCGCTGGACTCGGAGCGGGGGGTGCAGTTCCGCCAGAACCAGGGCTCCATCAACATGGGCGGCGGCTCGCTGTGGGGGTTCATCGGGTGGTTCGACATGGACGCCCACTCGCAGACCACAAGCGTGACCCAGCAGAGCCGCACCGAGGCCAACTGGGCCACCGGCCAGGTGCGGATGGACGCGCTGCTGGCGCCGCGGCGCACCGAGAAGTTCACCGCGCCGTCGCAGGTGACCATCGGCCCGCAGATCTTCTTCGCGCAGGGGCAGATCGAGCACAAGCTCGACAACGGCAAGGAGATCGAGCGCTCGATCCCCATCGTCGTCTCGGTGCGCAAGGCCGACGGCTCGCCCAACCCGTCGCGGCCGCTGGGGGTGGAGTGCGACCAGTTCGGCTTCTCCTTCGTCTCCACCGCCCCCTTCACCGGCAGCACCACCAACGCCGACGGCGAGATCAGGGTGATCGTGACCCGGCAGATCCCCAACGAGCGCTTCTCGTCGCCCGTGAAGGCGCGGCTGACCGTGCGCCTGGGCGCCATCACCCGCACCACCGACTTCGTCCTCTGACCCGACGGCAACCACAGGAAAGCGAGCATCGATATGGCGGACACTGAACTGCCGGCCGGGCTCTCGGGCACCGTGCTGGCCACCAGCCAGACCTCCGACGTCTCCGGCGAGGGCAGGGCCGCCGGGCTGGCGTTCGGCGAGCTGATCAAGAAGACGGGCGAGGCCGTGGCGCAGACGCAGAAGCTGCTGAACAAGACCTCGGCTGCGAGCGCCACCGCGCTGGCCGAGACGCTGGTGGACGTGGTGGCGGTGGAGGAGAAGACCTACAACGACTCGGGGGTGCTGACCACCAGCAAGGCGCACTCGCTGCAGCTGCCGCTGGTGAACTTCATCGACCCCACCTTCTACCGCTGGAGCCAGGTGCGGCTGCAGGGCGAGTTCATCGCCCGCGAGTTCGTGAGCGAGAGCACCAGCAGCACCGACACCTCGCAGACCCGCAGCAACGTGGGGATCAAGCTGGGCGGGCTCTTCGGGATCGGCTTCGCCACGGGGTCGGGGAACTTCTCCGCGTCGGGAACCAGCACCTCCACCAAGACGGAGGCCAGCGAGGACCTGTCGTACGGCCGCGTCCGCGCCAACGCGCAGCTCACCCCGCGCCCCGACGTGACCGTCCCCCGCCCCAACCAGGTGATCCAGGGGCCGCGGCTGTCCATCATCCCCGGCGAGATCAAGGACCTCAAGGACGCGGGCGGCAAGCTGGTGGGGCGCACGCTCTCGGTGCTCCTGGGCTACCACCGGATGACGGGCGAGGCCATCGCCGGGAAGACGCTGGCCATCGACAGCGAGGGCGTGTCGTGGTCGTACTCCGACCCGGCGAAGAAGACGACCGACGCCAACGGGCTGGTGGAGATCACGCTGCGGCGCGAATTCGTCCCCGACGCCGAGGGGAACCCGGGCGACACCCGGGCGAAGGACTTCGTCGTCACCGCGCGGATCGGGATCATCCAGAACAGCACCACCGTCACCTTCTGATCCCCCCGCGCGCGGGAGGCGGAGGGAGACACATCTCCGCCCCGGCCCGGCGCGGACCACCATCCCCCCGTCCCCTTCGCGGGGGAGACCGAGGACGAGCAGGCGATGAGCAAGGAGACCACACCCGCCGCCCCGCCGATCGGCGTGGAGTTCGGGCGGCTGCTGTCGGCCACGGTGGACGCGGTGGCGCTGGCGCAGGAGCAGCTCGACCTGCGCACCGAGGAGCGGGCGCGGGCGTTCCAGGCGGCGGAGGACGGCACGCTGGCGGTGCCGCCGCTCTGGTTCGCGTTCAACCGGGTGGCGCTGGAGCTGGAGATGTCGGCCACGGTGGCCGGCGGCCAGACCGGCGACGGCCGCCTGTTCTGCCGCACGGCCGACGCCACGATGGTGGGGCTGTACGGCTACGAGGCGTCGGCGGGGGTGCGGGTGCGGCTGCTGATGGGCCCGCGCGGGCCGCTGACCATCAAGGACGCGGGCACCGAGCCCGCCGAACCATAGATCGGGTGCTCCGATGTCCGACACTCCCGATTCGCCCCGGCCGCAGATCCCGATGAGCGGCGTTTCCGTCTCCGGCGCCACGCTGGCCGAGACCGCGGCGGAGGACCCGTACCAGACCATCTCCGCGCTGCAGGCGAAGGTGAGCGAGCTGCAGACGGCCAACACGGCGCTGCGCAGCCAGCTGGTGTCGCTGCAGGACCAGGATCTCCGCAGCCGCGAGAAGATCGTGGCGCTGGAAGGGACGGTGGCCACGCTGCGGGACCAGCTGGGGCAGACCCGGGCGCGCGCCGGCCGCGAGCCCGACGACTTCGCCAGCGCGGTGGGCCACTCGCTCGACACGCTGCAGGCGCGGCTTTCCGGGCTGTCGAACCCGCTCACCGACTTCGCGGTGCGCGAGTTCTCGATCGACGCGAAGGTGGCGGTGAACGTGACGCCGCTGGGCACGGTGGAGTACCGCTTCATCCAGCCGGGCGAGCGGGTGGACCCGTCGGCGGTGAGCAACGTGAAGATGACGGTGGTGCCCGTCCCCAAGCAGACCACGGCGGGCGCGTGGAGCCCGGTGGAGTACACGCCCACGGCCGGGGTCGAGGAGATCCGGGGGATCGGCCGCCAGCTCCGGCAGCAGCTGAACGAGCAGGGGATCTACACGGTGGGCGACCTGCTGCACGCGGGCGGCCGGGTGCGCGGCTCGGTGGAGCTGGCGTCGGTGCTGCAGGTGGACCGCTACCGCGTGGACGAGTGGCTGGCGCACGCGCAGCTGCTGACCATCCGCGACATCGACGGGCGGATCGCCGGCGTGCTGTACGAGATCGGCGTGCGCAGCCTGGCGACCCTGGCCGACCAGGACCCGGCTGTGCTGGCGCCCGCCTTCAACGCGCAGGTGCAGCGCACCGGCCGCAAGCGCGTGGCGCTGGTCGACGCCGCCACGATGACCCCCTGGGTCCGCGCCGCGCGCAACTTCCTGGGCCGCGCGCCGCTCCCCGAGCCCGTCCCCGCGCCCGATCCCACCCCGGTCACGGTCAGCGTCGACACAGCGTGACACCGGCCACCCGCCACTGGGCACTGGGCACTGGGCACTGGGCACTGGGCACTGGGCACTTAGGACTTAGGACTTAGGACTTAGGACTTAGGACTTCGGACTCAGGACTGGAGACAAATCGACGTTCCCCCACGGACCCGCCCGCGCCAGCGGCCCACGGGCACCGGGGGGGCGGTCTCGGGACGAGGCTCGTCCCGAGCCGGGCACGGCCGAAGCGAGGCCGCACGGACCCGAACGGAGTACGCACGGCTCCGCCACCCGGCACCGCCGGCGCTGGCGACCTGCACGGCGGAAACGCCAGGGCACCGGCGGCGGAGCCCAGGCACGGCCCGGTGAGGGCACCACCCGGCGGGGCCGGAATCGGGGAGGACGTGGGGTTCACGTCCGTCCTGCACCGGGACCGGGCGAGGGCACGGCGAGGAAGCCGAATGGGAAGGCCACGCGGCGGGACCGCGCCGGAGGGAAGTCCGCCACCACGGGGACACCACCCCGAAGGCCGGCCACAAGGCGGCGGCCGGCCCGCGCGGCGACCCCTGCACGATCCCCGGCCACGGCCCGGGCGGCCCGCGGCGAGCCGAGCGCGACCGCATCGCGACCGCCTGGAACAGGGCACGCCGCCCCGGCATCCGCCGGGGGAGACACGGCCCAGGCCAGGAGCCGGAGCGAGCGCGGAGAGCGCGAGGCGTCACCCGCGGGACCGCGCAGGGCGCGGCGTGGATCGCCACGGCTGCCGGCCGAGGAGGGCACCCTGCGAAGGGGGCGCCGGAAGGCGGCGCGGCGGTCCGGTCTTCCGGACCGCCGGCGGCGGACCGGGCGGGTGGCGTTGCCGGGGTCGGGGCGGCCTCCCCAGCTTGCTGGCGGAGGCCGTCCGCATTTCGTCGCGATGGCGGCGCGGCGCGGAACGGAATCCTGGGTACCTCGGGTAGATTCGCTGTAAGATGATCCCCGTGCGTTTCGATCCCCCCGCACCACGGAGCCGCGCCCATGAGCACGCCAGCCCCCGAGCGCTACCGGCCGTTCGCCAGCGTCCCGCGCCGGAACCTGATGCAGGAGTATCTCGAGGTGCCCGCCCTCATCCACGCGCTCGGCATCCCGCGCGGCGGACGCATCCTGGAGGTGGGCTGCGGCAGGGGGATGGCGCTGCCGCCCATCGCGAAGCTCTGCGCGCCCGCGCGCCTCGTCGGTCTCGACGTGGACGGTGACGCGCTGGCGGACGCGCGGCGGCACGTGGACGAGCGCGGCGTGGCAGCCGAGCTGGTGCACGACGACGTCCGCGCGATGCCCTTCCCCGACGCCTCGTTCGACGTGGTGCTGGACTTCGGCACCTGCTTCCACATCTCGCGCCCCGAGCAGGCGCTGGCGGAGATCACGCGCGTGCTGGCGCCCGGCGGCTGGTTCGTGTACGAGACGCCGGTCAGCCAGCTCCTCTCGCACCCGGTGCGCTCCTTCGGCCGGCGGCTGCCGTGGCGCTCCGCCCCTTCGCTCGCGCGCTTCCGCGGCCGCCTCCTCTGGGGCGCGCGGCGGAACGCCGCGTAGCTCGCAGCCAACGACAAGGGGCCCGAGCGTGTTGCTCGGGCCCCTTCGAGATCGCGGTGCGATCGTCAGTTCCAGATGTCCATCGGATCTCCCTGGCTGTGTCACCAGCGTAATTTATAGTAGCGCCCCGGAATGGGGTTGTCAATCTGCACGGTGTAGGCACCTGTGATCACGTCCAGTGCCACCGGCGCTCCCTCAAGCTCCTCGCCTGTAGGGCCGTGCGCCGAATACCGGACGGATTCTGGAGGGCGCCCGGCAAACGCTACCTGGAGCGTAGTATGATCGCACCGCGCCACCGGTGACCATCGCAGGAAGTGCTCCAGCGGCTTACCCACAACGACCGTAGTCTGCACGTGCGCGAAGTGCGCCTCCTGGTTGCGTCGCAGGGGGCGTCCGAACTGCATGTAGCGCCGCGTCCAGCCGTCGCTCTGATCGACCGTCGCCTCGGCATCCACGATTGCTGGCGCGAGCGCCGGGTCGGGCGACGTAACGTGCTCGTCGATGACCTGAATCTCACCGTACGGGCGCGATCCCCAGGGCACCCGGACAAGTCCATCCCTGCGCGCCACGAGTACCGCCTCGCGCTTTTGGACGTACTCCCGGTCTGGAACGACCACTCGCAGCGCGACGAGGCAGCTCCGGTAATAGAATTCCTGCGGCGTCTCGCGCGTGTCCCGCCTGCGGCGCCGCTCCCGCGCGAGGGCGCGGATCTTCCGCACGGCCGGAAGCAGGCCGCCGCCCGCGCCGACCGCCGACAGCACGATGCTCACCAGAGTCACGGTATCGATCATGATGCCGCACTCCCGATTCGAAGTCCGCCAGATTTGTTCGGATCGTGATGAGATGTGAGGACCGGCAACTTAACGAGACGCCGGTCATTTGGACAGAGTCGTCACCCAGATACACACATTCGCGTCCGATTCGATCCTCGCATCGTCACCTTCAGCCCGACCGGAGGATTGCTGCAGCTTGATGAACGGGATCGCGAGCGTAGCTTGCGGATGGACCGGTTCCGGGAGGACTCATGCTGCGCTCCGACTCGCCCCCCTTCCGCATCGCGGCGGTGCAGGCCGCGCCCGTGTTCCTCGACCGCGACGCCACCGTCGAGAAGGCGTGCGGGCTGATCGCCGAGGCGGCGGCCGACGGCGCGCGGCTGGTCGTCTTCCCCGAGGCGTTCATCCCCACCTACCCGTTCTGGGTGTGGCACATCCCGGCCGGGCACACCCGGCCGCTGCGCGCGCTCTACGCCGAGCTGCTGGACAACGCCGTCGCCGTCCCCGGCCCGGTGACGGAGCGGCTCGGCCAGGCGGCGAGCGAGGCCCGCGCGTTCGTGGCGATGGGGATCAACGAGCTGAACGCCGAGGGCAGCGGCACCAGCCTCTACAACTCCATCCTGTATGTTGGACCCGACGGTGGCGTGATCGGCACGCACCGCAAGCTCGTACCCACCGCGGGCGAGCGGCTGGTGCACGCGCCCGGCGACGGGAGCACGCTCGGCGTGCACGACACGGAGATCGGACGCCTCTCCGGCCTGGTGTGCTGGGAGAACTACATGCCGCTGGCGCGATACGCGCTCTACGCCGCCGGCGTGGAGCTGTACGCCGCGCCGACGTGGGACCACGGCGAGCCCTGGCTCTCCACGCTGCGGCACCTGGGGAAGGAAGGGCGGATGTACGTCGCCGGCGCGTGCAGCGTGGTGCACCGCGACTCCATCCCCGACCGGTACCCGTTCAAGCGCGACTACCTCCCGGCCGGGCTGGAGTGGATCAATCCCGGCGGCAGCGCCATCGCCGACCCCGACGGGAAGTGGGCCGCCGAGCCGGTGCTCGAGCGCGAGGCCATCCTCTACGCCGACGTGGACCCGGCGCACCTCCGCGGCCCGCGCTGGCAGCTCGATCTCGCCGGCCACTACGCGCGGCCGGACATCTTCCGGCTGACCGTCGACCGCACGCCGCGCCCGCTGCTGCACGCGTCTCAGGACGGGCGAGGTGACGCGGGGATGGAGGTTTCGGGACTCGACATCGTCTGACATGGCGAGAAAGGGCTGGCGCCGCCCGGCTCCGCCCTTGCAGATGGCTGGACGCGGCCCCGGCGGACGGGGCTCAACCACGGACCGGAGCGCACGTTGATCCCCCTTCGCGACGAGAACCCCACCGAGCTCAGGCCCATCATCACCCTGGCCTTCATCGCGCTGAACCTGGGCGCGTGGGTGCTGCTGCAGGGCGCAGGGATGGACCAGCGGGTGCTGGAGCAGTCGGTGCTGGTCTTCGGCACCAAGCCGTGCGAGCTGACGGGCGCGATCCCCTGCCGCAGCGAGAGCGGGCTGGGGTGGGCGGAGCTGCTGACGTCGATGTTCATGCACGGCGGATGGGAGCACATCCTCGGCAACATGCTGTTCCTGTGGGTGTTCGGGAACAACATCGAGGACTCGATGGGCCACACCCGCTTCATCCTCTTCTACTTCATCTGCGGGATCGTGGCCGGGCTCGCGCACGTCCTGCTGTCGCCGGCCAGCGAGATCCCCGCGGTGGGCGCCAGCGGTGCCATCAGCGGCGTGATGGGAGCGTACGTCGTCCTCTATCCCCAGGCGCGGGTGCAAACCTGGTTCCCGCCGCTGTTCATCTTCCACGTGCGCGCCTGGTTCTTCCTGATCTACTGGTTCGCCTTCCAGCTGCTGGCGGGCGTGGGGAGCCTGGGCGGGGGCGACACCGGCGGCGTGGCGGTGTGGGCGCACGTAGGCGGGTTCGTGGCGGGCGTGGTGCTGATCAAGGTCTTCGAGAACCGCAGGCTGGTGGAGGCTCGCCGGCACCACGTCCTCCTCTCGCGCGAGCAGGTGGCGCGAGACGAGTGGAGGCTGTGACCGGCGGCTCATCTCCGATGATCTGCGGACAAGAGGCCGCGCTGCGCCGTCGAAACCGTGCGCCTGCGCGGCCGTAGTCCCTTCCACATCACGGGAATACCACTCCGTCAGATCCCGCTTCCGTCGTGATCCAGTCCCACACACGCAAACGCCGGCCGTCCCGCCCTGGGTTACGGGCGTTCGGGTGGGCACTGGCTCTCCTGTTCTCGGCGCTGATGCTCGGCCGGGCGCTGCTGGCGCCGGATCCCGCGACGGACGCGGGCACCCGCACCGCCATCGCGCAGCTCGCGCACCTGGAGGACGGCCTGGAGGCGCAGGCCAACGCGATGCAGGAGTTGTTTCCGGAAGGCCGCGTCTTCACCCTGGCGCTCTACGGGCTCGCCTGGGTGGACATCGGGCGCGGCACGACGGACGTAGATACACGCGCGCGAGCACTATCGGAGGCACGCCGCGCGCTCGCGCTCGCGGACGCACCCGCCTCGCGCGCGGGATACGGGCCGGCGGGCGGGCTTCCGCACGGCGTGTTCTACGAGGGCTGGACGGGACACCTGCGCGCCGGCGTCCTGCACCTGGCCGGCGGCGCGGAGCGCGACACCGCGTTCCGCGCGGCGTGCGAGCGGCTGGACTCCGCATTCCGCGCCCACGGCCCGTTCCTGGACTCGTACGAGGGTGACGCGTGGCCCGCCGACAACGCGGCGGGCGCGGCCGTCCTCCGCTCCTGCGGCACCCTGCTGGACCCGCGCTACACGCGCACCGCCGAAGCCTGGCTGCGCGCCACGCTCGCGCGGGCGGACCGTGCGACCGGGCTCATCCCGCACGCGGCCGATTCTCCGCTGCCGCGCGGCGAGTCGGTGGCGCTGATGACGCGGTTCGTGTACGAGATCGACCCCGCGGCGGCGGGCGCGCAGTACCGTGGGTTCGAGCGGACGTTCGCCACCCGCTTCGCCGGCCTGCTGCCGGCCGCGCGCGAGTTCCCGCGCGGCGCCCGCGGGGGCGAGGACGTGGACTCGGGTCCCATCCTCCTCGGGGTGAGCGCGCCCGCTTCGATCGTGGGAATCGCGGCGGCGCGGATCACCGGGCACGCCGACGCGGCGGCCGACCTGCGCGCTTCGCCCGAGGTGCTGGGCGTGCCGATAGAGTGGGGCGGCCGCCGGTCCTACGCGTTCGGCGAGCTCCCTGTCGGCGAGGCGTTCCTGGCGTGGGCGACGGTGGTGCGTCCGTGGAACCAGCCCGCGGCGCCGCTCTCGTCCGCATCGCCGTTCGCCGGGTGGCGGTGGGTGTGGGGATCGATCTGGGGCGGTCTCCTCCTGCTCTCCGCGATGCGGATGACTTTTCTCCTCCGGCAGGCCCGTCGAGCGCATCCCGCCTGACGCCTTCGGTGCGGCGGCGATCCGGTTGCGCGGGGCGGAGGGGAACTGTAGAATCCCACACCGGGTCGGTAATCTGACCTTCCGACGCGGGTGGCGCCCCTCCGGGGGGACGCCACCCGTTCGCGTACCCGGAGGTCCCGCCCCGCCGCCGCGCGGCTCCCGCCGACGTCGTTCCACCCATCGAAGACGCCGCGCGGCCCTGCAAAGACCCAAAGCGGAAGAGGCGACATGGACGTGACGAGAGAGCTGCTGCACCGGCTCCCCAAGGCCGAGCTGCACGTGCACCTGGACGGGTCGCTGCGGCCCGAGACCATGCTGGAGCTAGCCGCCGAGTACGGGAAGAAGATGCCGGCGCACGACCCGGAGAATCTGCGCGACTACATGCACGTGCAGGACGCGCGGAACCTGGTGGAGTACCTGGAGCGCTTCGAGATCACGCTGTCGGTGATGCAGACGGCCGAGGCGCTGGAGCGCATCGCCTACGAGCTGGCCGAGGACCTGGCCGGCGAGAACGTGCGCTACGCCGAGATCCGCTACTCGCCCATCCTCAACACGCGCGATGGGCTGCCGCTGACCGAGGCGGTCGACGCGCCGCTGCGGGGGCTCCGCCGCGCGCAGGAGGAGTTCGGCATCGAGACGGCCATCATCATCTGCGGGATCCGCAACATGGACCCGGCCACCTCGCGCGACCTGGCCGACCTCACGGTGGCGTACAAGGACCGCGGCGTGGTGGCGTTCGACCTGGCGGGCGCGGAGTACAACTATCCCGCGAAGAAGCACAAGGACGCGTTCTACACCGTCATCAACAAGAACATGGCGGCCACCATCCACGCCGGCGAGGCGTACGGGGCCGAGAGCATCCATCAGGCGCTGCACTACTGCCGCGCCAACCGCATCGGGCACGGCACGCGGCTGTTCGAAGACCCCGACCTGATGCGCTTCATGAACGACTTCCGCATCCCCATCGAGATCTGCCTGACCAGCAACGTGCAGACGAAGGCGGTGGAGAGCTTCGCCACGCACCCGCTGCGGCAGTACTACGACTACGGGCTGGTGCTCTCGCTGAACACCGACAACCGGCTGATGAGCGCCACCACGGTCACCGAGGAGTACTGGCGCGCGCACCGGCACCTGGGCTTCACCTGGGAGGAGCTGGTGGACATCTCGCTGATGGGCTTCAAGAGCTCGTTCATGCACCGCCCGCGCAAGCTGGAGATGCTGGCCCAGGTGGCCGACGAGATCGCCGCGCTCTCCGAGGAGCCCGCCGTCGCCGTCTGACGTTCCAGATCTGACCACCATCGGGCCGGCTCCCCGCGCGGGAGCCGGCCCCTTTTGTGGAGCGGTGTCGATGGTTGCGATGAACCCACGCCACGAGCGCGAAGCGAAGATCGCCAACTGCGTCATCGGGGGGATCGATGCCGGTGAGAGCACGTTCGTGTCCGTCGCCCCCGGTCCTTGGACGGGCCTTCGGCTCCTCCCTTCGTTCAGATTTGATATGCCGGAAATTTCCGGCATATCAGTCCGACTGGCAGTACTCCCCGTTCACCCTCCATGCCGCGACGTAAGATCCGGCGCCACCGCATCCTCCAGTTCCCCTCCGCTTCGCTACATCCCGTGTCACGCCTTTCGGCCGAGGTCACGCACTCGGGCTCGCCTGCACAGCAACCATCACCCGATGACGCGGTTGAGAGAACTTCGGCGCGCACGTCACTTCGGGGACTCTTTTCTTTTTTGAACGCGTTCAACAAAATCCTTGACGACCGAATTCGCTGCGCGTAGAATATTGAACATGTTCAAATCCACGAAGACGCCGAAGGGCGAGGAGACGAAGCGGCGGGTGCACGGGGCGGCGCTCTCGCTGTTCCGCGAGAAGGGGCTCGACGCGACCACGATGCGCGACGTGGCCGCGGCCGCGGGGATGTCGCTGGGGGCGGCGTACCACTACTTCCCCAGCAAGGAGGCCATCGTGATGGCCTACTACGACGCCGTGCAGGACGAGCACAACCGGCTGGTGGAAGACGCCGTCGGCGCGCACCGCGCCCTGCGCGACCGGCTGGCGGCGACCTTCCACTCCAAGCTCGACATGCTCGCGGGCGACCGCCGCCTGCTGGGCGCGCTGCTGCGCTTCACCGGCGAGCCGGAGCACCCGCTCAGCTTCTTGGGGCCGGCCACGCGCGGCATCCAGCTGCGCAGCATCGCCACGTTCGCGCGGCCGCTGCGCGACGCCGACGTCCCCGCGGACTTCCGCGCCACCGCCGCGCTGATGCTGTGGGCGATGCACATGGGCGTCCTGCTCTACTTCCTCTACGACAAGTCCCCCGGCCAGGAGCGGACGCACCGGTTGGCGGACGGCGGCATCGCGCTGTTCATCTCCACCCTGAAGCTGGTGCGCCTGCCGCTGATGAAGTCGCTGCGCACGCGGCTGACGACGCTGCTGGGCGACGCCGGGCTCCTCCCCGACCTCGACGGAGCGGAGGCTGCGCCGGCGAGCGGTTGAAGTCTGATTCCCCCGATCCCCCTACCCCCGCCCGGGCTGATGGCTCGGCGGAGCACCGGAGCCAATCCATGATGGAGAACATCGGACCCGAGAAGGCGAAGGCCGAGCGGCGCAGGCTCCTGGGCCTGATCGCGGGCGCAACGGTGGCGAGCGTGGCGTTCCGCCTCATGATCTACACGAACACGCAGCATACCGCGCTCGTGTTCGTCGGCATCCCTGCGCTGCTGGCCGTGGCCGTGGCGTACACGGGCGAGCCGCGCAGCGCCACCGGCACCGTCCTGCGCGCCACCACGCTGGCGCTGCTGATCGCGGCGATCGTGATGGGCGAGGCGACCGTCTGCTTGATCATGGCCGCGCCGATCATCTACCTGGTCGCGATCCTGGTGGGCGTGAGCAGCGACCGCGCGGCCAAGCGGCGGCAGCGCGAAGGGCGGGCCGGCTTCGCGTCGTTCCCCGCCCTCGTCCTGCTCGCCGCCGCCGTCCCCGCGATGGAGGGCGTGGTGCCGCGCTTCGAGTTCCCGCGCGAGGCCGCGGTGACGGTGACGCGCGTCGTCTCCGCAGCGCCGGACGAAGTCGAGTACGCGCTGGCGGGGCCGATGCGGTTCGACCGGCCGCTCCCCGCGTTCCTGCGTCTCGGCTTCCCCACCCCGGCGGCGACGGAGGGCGCCGGGCTGCGCGTGGGCGACCGGCGCAGCGTGGTGCTCGCGCACGGCCACCATCCCGGCGCGCTGGTGATGGCGGTGCGCGCGGCGGAGCCCGGCCGCGCGCTGTTCGTCCCCGTCTCCGACGATTCGTACGTGACGCACTGGCTGGCGTGGCGCTCGGCCGAGGTGCGGTGGCGCGGGGTGGCGGGCGGCACGGAGGTGCGGTGGACGCTGCGCTACCGCCGGCGGCTGGACCCGGCGTGGTACTTCGGACCGCTGGAGCGCTACGGCGTCGGCGTCGCCGCGGGCTACCTGGTCGACGCGCTCGCCACGCCGCGCGCGGGGATGTGACGCATGGGCAGGGAGATGATGGAGACGCTGGCGGTCGCCGTCCCCGTCGCGGCCGCTGCGGGACTGTGGATCGCGCGGCGGCCGGGCCCGCGGGAGCGCACCGGGCTCCTCCTGTCGGCCGTGTGGGTGATGGCGATGGTGCCGCCGGTGAACGCGCTGGCGCTCCGCCTCGGCTGGTGGGCGTTCGCGCCCGGCCCGGCGCAGTGGATGGGGATGCCCGTCGCCTTCCTGCTCGGCTGGATCGCCGCGTGGGGACTGGTGCCGCGCCTGGCGATGCCGCGCGCGCCGGCGTGGGTCGCCGCCGCGCTGGCGCTGTGGCTGGACCTGATGCTGATGCCGCGCCTGGAGCCGCTGCTGCGCCTGGGAGACGGCTGGTTGCGCGGCGAGGCGCTGCTGATCGCCGCCGGCTTCGTCCCCGCGTGGCTGCTGGGTGCGTGGACGGCGGAAGGGCGGCGGCTGTACGCGCGCGCCGCGCTGCAGGTGGCCTGCTTCGCCGTGCTGGTGCTGTGGACGGTGCCGGCGGCGATCGACGCCGCCATCCGGAGCCAGGCGCCGTGGCTGGATCTCCGCTTCGCCGCGCCCGTCTCGCTCTCCGCCGCGCTGCAGCTGGTCGCCATCCCCGCGCTGCTCGGCGTCGCCGCGGTGCACGAGTTCGCCACGCGCGGCGGGGGGACGCCGCTGCCGTACGACCCGCCCGCGCGGCTGGTGCGGAGCGGGCCGTACGCCTACGTAGCCAACCCGATGCAGTTGTCCGCCGCGCTGGTGCTGGCCGCCTGGGGCGCGGCCACGGGGCGGCCGTGGGTGATCGCGGCGGGGGCGATGTCGGTCGTCTACTCCGCCGGTCTCGCGGCGTGGGACGAAGCGGACGACCTGGGCGGCCGCTTCGGCGCGCCGTGGGAGGAGTATCGCCGCCACGTGCGCGCGTGGCTGCCGCGCTGGCGGCCGTGGCACCCTTCGCTGGCGGGGGATGCGGAGCCAGCGCGCCTCTACGTCTCCGCCGGCTGCGACCGGTGCTCGCCGCTGGGGCGCGCGATCGAGCGGCTGCGTCCCGTCGGTCTGATCGTCGTCCCCGCGGAGGAGCATCCATCGCGTGACCTGAGCCGCATCACCTACAAGCCGGGAGATGGAGGAGTGGAGGAAGACGGCGTCGCGGCGCTGGCGCGGGCGCTCGAGCACGTCAACCTCGCCACGGCGATGCTGGGGATGGCGATGCGGCTCCCCGTCGTCCGCCCCGCGCTGCAGGTGATCGTCGACGCGAGCGGCGGCAGCCCCATGCGCGTCCCCCGCCGGGTCGATGCGGGGGGATGCGCGTTGCGGACGTGACGCACCGTCTCCTGGAGAGGGGATCCAAAACAGAATGGGCTCACACGGAGGGAACGGAGGAAACGGGGAAACTCATCTCCGTTTCCTCCGTTCCCTCCGTGTGAACTCCAAGCGGGTATCGGACGCGAATGGGCCGACTTTCCGCGTGGAAAGCCGCCCGATCTTCATCGCATCATCTCCAGCTCGTCACCCCGCGCCGCTGGCGCCGGGGCCGGGGATGCTCTGGCGCACCTCCTCGGGCGGCGCCAGGGTGGCCAGGAACTGCGAGAGCTCGTGGTGCATCCGCGACGTCGAGCCGCGCACCAGCCGCCGCTCGCCCTGCGCGCCCACGCCGATGGTCAGGTCACCGGCCTCGGTGGTGAACTTGATCCAGGTGTCGCCCGACTCCTCGGCGAACCCGGCGTACGGCGTGAAGCGGAGGGTGAAGAAATCGCGCGCCCGCGTGATCACCTCCTCCGCGGGGAGCTCGGTCAGCACTTCCTGCAGCAGCATGCGTGGCCTCCCGTCGACCGGTCCGGAACAGTCCCGCGGGTGCGACGGGCAGATGATGTGCCACGATTGGAAGTGCGTGAGTGCGGAAGTGCGTGAGTGCGGAAGTGCGAGAGTGCGAGAGTGCGAGAGTGCGAGAGTGCGAGAGTGCGAGAGTGCGAGAGTGCGAGAGTGCGAGAGTGCGAGAGTGCGAGAGTGCGAGAGTGCGAGAGTGCGAGGAAGGCGCGGAACGAGCGACCGCGCAAATCCCAACGCACTTCCGCACTTCCGCACTTCCGCACTTCCGCACTTCCGCACTCTCGCACCCGGAAAAACGCCCGCCCCGGGGCGAATCGGGGCGGGCGCAGGTACTGCCGGAGCGAGAGACGGACCGCGCGTCAGACGAGCGGCCGCTCCTCGACGAGGGCCCGGAGCTCCTTCGAGGGCTTGAAGACCGGCACGGCGCGCGGCGGCACCTCCACCGGATCGCCGGTGCGCGGGTTGCGCGCCAGGCGGCTCTTCCGCTCGCGCACCTTGAAGGTGCCGAAGCCCCGGATCTCGATGTTCTGGTGCTCGCCCATCGCGTCCTTGATGCTGTTCAGGAACGCGTCCACCACCACGGCGCAGTCGCGCTTGGTGACGCCAGGGCCGATGGTGTCGGCGACCCGTTGGACAAGATCCGCCTTGGTCATGAAGCTCCTCCTGGGGGGTTCTGAGAGACTGGGGCGTGGCCCCGGGTGTCGGGCGCGCGGCGAGCGCGGTCACCGGCTGGGTACGGCACCGTCCACTTGGCGCCAACCGTTTTGGGGCGGATCACGTCGGGACCGGGGCTGCGGAACATCGTAGCGGGCCGGAGCACGGCGGGCGCCGTTCGCGGGGGCGAGAGTGCGTAACGAAGTGGCAGACGGTGACTTATACGGCCGAAGGATAATCCGAGCCGTTTGTTCCGTCAAGCATCCTCTCCGACGGCCATCGCGGAGCGCCGCTCCATCTCATCCACAAACCGGTCAAAGAGATAGCGCGAGTCGTGCGGTCCCGGGGCGCTCTCGGGGTGGTATTGCACCGAAAACACCGGCCGCGAGCCGTGCTCCAGCCCTTCCACGGTGCCGTCGTTGAGGTTGAGGTGCGTCACTTTGAGCTCCGGCGCGCCGGGAACGCCGTCCACGCCGCCGCGCACGGCGAACCCGTGATTTTGCGCCGTGATCTCCACGGCGCCGTCGCTCAGCCGGCGCACCGGATGGTTCCCGCCGCGGTGGCCGTACAGGAGCTTGTACGTCTCCGCCCCGAAGGCGCGGCCGATCAGCTGGTGCCCCAGGCAGATGCCGAACACCGGCGTGTCGCGCCCCGACAGCTCGCGGATGGTGTCGAGCGCGTGCGGCACCGCCTCGGGATCTCCCGGGCCGTTGGAGATGAACAGCCCGTCGGGGTCGGCCGCCAGGATCTCGTCCACCGGCGTGGTGCTGGGGATCACCGTCACCTCGCACCCGCGCTGGGCCAGGAGCTGCAGCGAGTGGCTCTTCACCCCGAAGTCGTACGCCACCACCCGGTAGCGCGTGTCCCCCACGGCGGGGACGACGTAGCGCTCGTGGGTCGACACCTCGTCGGCCAGGTCCAGCCCGCACATCTCCGGCGCCGCGCGGATCTCCGCCAGCAGCGCGTCGCGGTCGGCCGACGCCGGGGCGATGGCGCCGCGCATGGCGCCGAGCGAGCGGATGTGGCGGGTCAGCGCGCGCGTGTCGACGCCGCAGATGGCGACCACGCCGTGGCGCTGCAGGTAGGCGTCGAGCGACTCGCGCGCGCGCCAGTTGCTGTAGACGGGCGGCGCCTCGTGGATCACGAACCCGGCCACCTGAGGCCGCGCCGACTCCTGGTCCTCCGGGTTCGCGCCGTAGTTGCCGATGAGGGGATAGGTCATGGTGACGAGCTGGCCGGTGTACGAGGGATCGGTCAGGACCTCCTGGTAGCCGGTCATCGAGGTGTTGAACACCACCTCGCCGAGCGCCGTCCCGCGGGCGCCGTACTGCTCGCCGTGAAAGGTCCGGCCGTCCTCCAGCATCAGCACCGCGGGCTCGCCCACCCCCGTCTCCTCTCCCAACGTTGTACAAGTCCTTGGACGCCGCGGGTTTGCGGGCCGCGTGAATCTACCGGCGCGGCGGCGGCTGTCAACCGTCGCGGCTGGCGGGCGGCGGCGCGGGGGATAGATTCGTGCGCGCCGCGACGGGTGCGAAGGTGCGACAGTGCGAAAGTGCGAGAGTGAACCGCGTCTCCGCGCCCGCACGCCGACGCCAACGCCTTGTCCGCCAGCTACTTTCGCACTCTCGCACCTTCGCACTTTCGCACTTCGTCCTTGATGCCCGACCTGCCGCTGGTGTTCGTCTACGCCGACGAGAGCTGCCTGGGAAACCAGTTCAAGAACAAGGCACGTCCCGGCGGCGCGGCGGGCGTCGTGGAATACTGGCACCCCGACAAGGGGTGGATCCGCCGCGACTTCTGGGTCTCCGAGCCCGACACGACGAACAACCGCATGGCGATCCGGAGCGCGCTCGTGCCCCTGGCCGCGCTCAAGGGTCCGTCGCGCGTCGTCTTCACCACCGACAGCCGCTACCTGGTCGACGGGATGACGGAGTGGGTGCACGGCTGGGCCGCGCGCGGATGGAAGCGCAAGACGGGGGAGATCGAGAACCTGGAGCTGTGGAAGGGGCTCCTCCCCGTCGCCAGCCGCCACCAGATCGAGTGGAAGTGGGTGAAGGGGCACGCCGGCCATCCCCAGAACGAGTACGCCAACTTCCGCGCCATCCAGGCCGCCTCGAAGCAGCTCGACAGCGGCGGCCTGGTCCCCTCGAAGTTCGAGGAGTGGATCGCCGACGAGCAGGAGAAGGAGCGGTACCTCGACTTCTTCCCCATGCCCCCCGAGCGCTACGAGTTCAAGGCCGCGCGCAAGCTGCCGCGGGGGTGATGCGGGACGTCCCGCCGGTTCTGTCTCGTTGATTTAGAAAAGTCCGGGGTTTGGTTGATTTAGAAATGTCCGGCGAAAGGTTCCTTGCTTGCGCCAGGGATGATCGGGCGCGGGTTTGTTGGGTTTGGAAGTTGTTTGATCCCTCTTCTCCCGAGGAGGAG